>JASLFJ010000018.1 GCA_030150665.1 Enterococcaceae bacterium | reverse complement strand
AAAAAATGATTAAATACAAATCGGGAACACCCAAATGTTTTATTCATTAATATTTCTTGTTCTTTGTTTGGGTAGATTCTAAATTTATATGCCTTATGTACCATCATTGATGTTCACCTCTTTTCTGTATATGCTATAAGTTATGTAGCGTATTAGTATGTATCAATAACATATTTTTAAAAGGAGTGTGATACAAATGGAACGTGTACCCAAATTAATTAAGTTTCCTATCGATTTAGTAGTAAGGGTTGAGGAGTATCAAAAAAATTTTATTAAAAGTTTTTCAGGTACTGTTTACCAACTCATTCGCAAAGGCTTAGAAAAGTAATGGAATAGATCTCTAAAACTCATAGCAAATATTTTTACGTGTAATATTGTTATTAAATATCGTAAAAAGTCGGTGATGATATTCAAGCTGAAATCGAATCCACAGCTAATCATTACGGTTGGCAAGTTATTGAGCAAGTTATTGACCAAGACCCTATTCATATCCTAATCAGATATTCCCCGAAATGGAGTATTCTTGAAATCGTTAGATTATTGGAGCAACTCACAACTTATCGAATGCGTTAAAAGCATAAGAAATATCTTTCTCAGCATTTTTAAAAAGAACGAACCTTTTGGAGTGATGGATATTTTTCTTGCAGTATTAGAAATGTAAGCAAAGAGATTATCCTAAAATATATTCAAGAACAAGGTCGTTAGGGCTTACATCCCCTAGCCTAAAGGCGTAGGGGTTTTACGCCCATCTTATAAATAAATTATATAAAAAAAATAAAAAAACACTAGAAAAGTATGATGACTTTTCTAGTATTTTAAATTATTCTTCTTCACCTAATAAGGCATCGCTTGAAGATGTTGTTGTACTATCTGAAGATCTTGAATTACTTGAATTTCTTCGGTTGTTTCTTTGGAACCATTGATTTGGATGTCGATTTAAAAATGATCCAGAGACATAAGGTTGCCATACTTCTTCATAATCTTCATCAGTACCACCAATACCAAATCGGTAATGACTAGCAGGTGCTCCACCTACTGCATAATAACTAGGAACACGTGTACCGGGTACTTTAATAGATTTATTATCAACAACTAAGGTTCCCATTTTTTCTCCAGTAAAATTAGAAACATCACTTTGAATTACGGTATCTAACAATTCAAATTCTTCTTCTACATTAAAGAGTTCAGGTTGTGTTATATAAGCACTATAAGCAGTATATGCCCAAAATTTCATATTATTTTTACCCCATGCATCATACATCGGTGTATTATCATCATAGCCAATCCAAGAACTAAGTGTAATCGATGGAGTAGAAGCAATAAACCAATAATCTCTATTGTCTTGAGATGTTCCGGTTTTTCCAACCCAATCAGCATTACCAAGACGGTAGCTTAGAGATAATAACGTATCTTTTGCTGTTTGTCCTGTACCTGTATCTAAAACATCACTCATTAAATCATTCATAATACTTGCTGTTTCAGGACTAAAAACAGAAACAGGCTCATCTTTATGCTCATAAACAATATTGCCATGAGGATCTTTAATTGTTTCAATTACATAAGGTTCATGATAAATACCTTCGTTAGCTAATGTCGCATAAGCAGCTGTTTGTTCTGCAACAGTTACCCCATAATCGGTTCCACCTAGAGGGATGGATTCTCGTAAAAATTCTTCTGGAGATAATTTAATATTCATTTTTTGAAAATATTCTTCGGGGTTTTTTTCTTGAAGGAGTGCTTTATATAGGTGAAATACAGGGATATTTAAGGAATCTTTTAAAGCTTCTTGTACTGATACAAAAGAATCCCCCGTAGTCCCACCATAATTGGTCACAGGATCCCCACGATTTTCTAGCGTAGTAAAGGTTGTTGGGAAATTAGAAAGTTGTGTTTGTGTGCCTACTAAACCAATATCAATAGCCGGTGCGTAAGCAATAATCGGTTTAATAGTTGAGGCAGGAGATCTTCTTGTATAAAAAGCATGATTATTTTGATTGTAATCATAATCTCGTCCACCAATAAATCCTAAAATTTTTCCTGTCGTATTTTCTTGTAAGATACTACCTACTTGGATCATCATATCTCGACCATCGTCTAAAATATAACCGTAATCTGTAGTTGCTGCTTGCAGTGCATTATAAATTTGTTCATCAATGGTTGTTTCTATCGTATATCCTTTATGTTTCAGATCTCGTTCTGCAAGTTCATAATATTTTTCTTGTAATTCTTTTGAATTTTTAAATGCTTCCTCAGAAATACCATCTTGTTCATAATGTTGCTTGACCAAAATTTGTAAGACTTCATCTTGAAGATAATAGTATAGATAATCATAATAAACACTATCAACGGTTTCAGGTTCAATAAAGTCTTGTGTAATATCATAAGCTTTAGCTTGTTCATATTCTTCTTTAGAAATAGCTCCTGTTCGGTACATATTAAATAGCACATGATTTTTACGTTCAATACCAGCTGGAATAGCTTCTTTTTTTTCTCCTGTATTTGTATAAGGGTTGTAAATAATAGGGCTTTGCGGAAGTCCAGCAAGATAAGCAGCTTGAGGTAAGGATACATCTTTTGCAGATACGCCAAATATACCTTGAGCTGCTGTTTCTATTCCTGCAATATTTTGTCCTTTATTATTTCTTCCAAACGGAGAGACATTTAAATAGGCTGTTAAAATATCATCTTTGGAGAAGAATTTTTCTAATCGCATGGCAAGTAAAATTTCATTGGCTTTTCGTTTATAATTAGTTTCACTGGTTAATAATTGCTGTTTGACTAGCTGTTGGGTAATTGTAGATCCTCCAGAACCACCACCATAGCCAATAGCTT
This sequence comes from Enterococcaceae bacterium, assembly GCA_030150665.1. Taxonomy (GTDB): domain Bacteria; phylum Bacillota; class Bacilli; order Lactobacillales; family Catellicoccaceae; genus JASLFJ01. The sequence continues at coordinate 6,840 of JASLFJ010000018.1, read as the reverse complement.
CAGAAAGAACTGCACGGACAATCGCTTTAGGCACAATTCCTTGATGTTGTAGGAAATATTCATCTTCTGTTGCAATTAAAGCTTCTTTAATGAGAGGAGAGATATCTTCTGAGGCAACTGTTGTTCTTATTAAGTCTGTTTGAATTTCTGCAATTGTTTCACCATTTGCATATAAAAGTTGAGACATTTCATCTGTAGTCTCTAAAGCTTCTGATAAATTTTGCTCTGTTGGAATAGGAGATTTAGCGACTAAAAATGCAAAATAGCCAATACCCATTCCTGCTCCTAGACTACCTAAAAATAGAAATAAAATAAGTAGTGAGAGGAACACAATTCTTAATGTTCTATATGCAAGGTTAAAATGAAAAATATGTAAAAATTTTTCAGAGTGGCGTTTTGTTTTTCTAGAATGGCTACGTGCTGCAGTTGAAGGCAATTCTTCTGATAGCGTATTTAGTGATTCAGCTTCATCTTGATCATCTTGCAAGCTACTAGCTACTTCTGTTAATGAAAGCTGATCAGGGTAAAAAGGACTGGTTTTCGATAAATCCATAGCATCAAATGGAGAGCTATCTTTAGAGATATCTTGATGTGATTCAGAAGTTATGTTCGTATTATGTGGTATTGGTGGATCAGAAGTAGATGACAGGTCTTTTTCAGATAAGTGTTCTGAAGTTGTTTTATCTTTAGAGTCAGTCATCAATATCACCTCAGTTTCTTGTGATGCAAATTCACAGTAATTTTTTATTCCCATACATTATAACAAAGTTTAAAAAAACTTCCTAGACTTCCTTAAAATTTCAAAGAAAGGATTGCCAAATATGAAAAAACATTTTATAATTGGACTATACCAATTTAGGAGGGTTCTATATGAAGATTATTCGTGTTAATAATGAACAAGAAGGCGGTCAAGTCGCTTTTGACTTTGTTGAAAAAACATTAAAGGCACATCAGCATCCTGTATTTGGTTTAGCTACAGGAAGTACACCGCTTTCTTTATATCATTGTATGAGAACAAGTGATTTAGATTTTTCAAATAGTATTGGTATTAATTTAGATGAATATATTGGTTTAGGAAAAGATAATCCACAAAGCTATGCTTATTTTATGCAAGAACAGTTATATCAAGACAAACCGTTTATGAAAACATTTATTCCTGATGGATTAGCTAAAGATGCTCAAGCAGAATGTGATAGATATGATGACATCTTAAAACAATATCCTATAGATTTACAGATTTTAGGAATTGGTACTAATGGACATATTGGGTTTAATGAACCTGGATCTTCATTTGAGCTTACAACACATCGTGTTGCATTAACAGAATCTACTATTGAGGCCAACCAGAGATTTTTTGAAGATAAATCAGAGGTGCCTAGATTTGCTTATTCTATGGGTATAGGTTCTATTTTACAAGCAAAAGAAATTATTTTAATGGCTTATGGTAAACATAAAGCTCAAGCAATTTATGATATGATTAACGGTCCTGTAGATATTCAATGCCCTGCAAGTGCATTACAAAATCATCCAAAGGTAACAGTGATTGTTGATGAAGCTGCAGCTTCACTTATTTAATGCTTGGTGATTAATAAAAAAACCAAATAGTACAACAAATATAATCAATCCTATATTTGTTGACTACTTGGTTTTTTTATTTTTTATTGTAATCTTCTTCTGCAATTTCTTCTGCTTTAAGCTCTGCATCTAAAGCTTCTAATGTTTTAATCCGTTCTTGTAGTGTTGCAACTTGTGCATATAAAGTTTCTAGTTCATCAGAAACGACTTCTTCTTTATGTTCCGTATCAGGAGGTTTAATAAAAGCATTTACGCCAATTGCAATAAAAGTACCAACAAAAGTATCAATGACACGTTCTAGCGCAAATTGCACAGTATCTAACTTTTGACCAGATGTTGATAATGCAATAATTAAAAATGTGGCAATAGCACCGATAATTCCAGCATTGTTACCAAAAGCATCAGACAAGACAATAATAAAAATAATAAACAAAGGTACGGCAATTAGCTGTAATAAAAAAGTTCTTTGAATATGTTGTGCGACAAAGAAAAAGATTAGAGCAGCTCCTCCACCTAAAGCATTTCCTAAAATTCTTGATTTTCCAAAAGTAAAGGCTGATGTGATATTTTCTCTCATTGCAAATACAGCAGATACAGAAGTGACCATGGGTGAGCCAAAATTAGTAAAATGATTGAATAATAAACATAAAACGACTGCTAATGATGTTTTTAAAGTGCGCATTCCTAAACGAAAATGATGTTTTCCAATATCCATAAATATGGCCTCTTTTCTATAATCCATGTTCTTTAACTTTATTATAACAAACTTTATAACAAGGTTCAAAATGATCAAAAAAGATTGTCATAAAGTTGTAATTAGATTTTTTAAAAAAAAAATAGTAAAATAATAAATATGAAAAACTCAAAACCTTCAAATAAATCATGAATGACTAATAAGATGAAAGGATGGAATGAGCATGCATGATATGTTAGTTAGTGTTGTTGTAGATCAGATCCATATTCAATTTGGAGATGAAAAAAACTTTTGCGAGCATTATCTTAACTGCCCAGAAGAGATGTGGCAAGCTTGGAAGCAAGGAAAACAGAAACTACCTAAAGAGATGATGGAACGTGTGAAACACTTGTTTTCTGATTATGAATGGATGCTACTTCAAAAGGTGCTCCGCCAAGCGATGATGATGCCAGAAACAAGACCTTATGTTGTAGTTGCTTATAAACGTATGAAAGCAATTATTGCAAATCATTGGCTACATTCAGGATTAGCGACACTTGAGATGATTACTTATGATAATCAAAGAGATGATCATCGGTATCAAAGACTGGTTCGTTTAAAGGTCACGATTGCTTATAATGAATGGGGCTTTGATGATATTTTAGAATTTTATTTACCAGCACAAATTCAAGAACAAATTGAAAATACATCTGTAGGATTGTTAGAATGGGTACATGATAATTTAGAACAAACCTATGTAGTAAAAGATAAAGACTATGAATAATACTTGTAGTAGCCTTGTATGTTATTTTGATAAAGGATAGGAATGAATGATTGCTCAAAAGAAGCTTTATAAAGTAAAAAAATATAAACGATTAAAACGCAGACGTCAAAAAGTTACAACAAGTATTCTTATTGTAGGAGTTATCATTTTTTTATTTTCTTTAACACTAAAACATCCTGAAGCTCCTGTAGTAGATGAGCCAGAAGTTTTATTGAAAGAAGATTTTATCGATGTTTTAGGATCAGAAGCAGTAGTACTTCATAAAGAATACGGGCTGCTTCCTAGTATTATTTTAGCACAAGCGATTTTAGAGTCTGACTGGGGACAAAGTGAGCTAAGTGCAAAGTACCATAATTTATTTGGGGTTAAAGAATTTGGAGACGGTCCTAAGGCATATATGATGACTAAAGAATATGTTGATGGGGAGTGGATCGATGTTAAAGCTTATTTTAAAGTTTATCCCGATTGGAAAAGCTCCTTAGAAGATCATACTCTGTTATTTGTTAATGGTGTGAATTGGAATAAAGATTTGTATAAAGACGTATTAGAAGCTAAAGATTATAAAACAGCAGCGTATGCGTTACAAGAAGCAGGTTATGCTACTGATCCTACGTATGCAGATAAACTTATTGAGATGATTGAACAGTATGATTTAGATCAGTTTGATCCAAAATATAAGAAATAGAGGTGATAGTAATGCGTGAAGCTCCAGAGTTTATGACAGAACTAAGAAAAGATATTGTTCGTGTTCCTAAGGTAATTGATGCATGTAGTGGCATTTCTATTTTCGGTAAAAACATCCGTTCAATTATTTATACAACAGATATTGCGCTAATTCGCAATAATAATGCTGATGCGGTGATTGCTGTTTATCCATTTACACCTCATCCTACAATTATAAAAAGTATTACAGAGTGTGCTGATATTCCTGTGTTATCAGGCGTTGGTGGAGGTACAACACAAGGAGATCGCTCTGCTTATATGAGTCTTTTTGCAGAAGCGCAAGGCTCTTTAGGCGTTGTTGTCAATGCGCCAACACCTGTTGATACAATCCAAAAAATAAAAAAAGTTGTTGATATTCCTATTATTGGCACAGTCACATCTGCCTATGATATGTTACTTGATGAAAAGATGGCTGCTGGTGTAAGCATTTTAAATGTTAGTGGTGGTAAGCATACAGCATCTATTGTAAGAGAGCTTAGAAAAAAGTATCCTCTGTTTCCAATTATTGCAACAGGAGGCCCTACAGATGCCTCTATTCAAGAGACCATTGATGCTGGAGCTAACGCAATTACTTATACACCACCTTCTAGTGGTAGTTTATTTAGTAAAAAAATGGAACATTATAGACAGATGGAAAAAGATGCATATTTTGAAGAATAACGTAAAAAACAATTTCTTTTATTTGAGTAAAAGAAATTGTTTTTTTATGATAAACAGGGTTAATTTATATCAAAAAACTGGTAAAATATAAGAGTAAATAATAAAAAAGTGATTCTAAGTATTAAGGATCAGGAGGATAATAATGATTACAATAAAATCAAAGCGTGAAATTGAACAAATGCATGAAGCAGGAAAAGCATTAGCTTCCATTCATGAACAGTTAAGAAGTTTTATTCGTCCCGGTATTACAAGTTGGGATATTGAATTATTTGTGGACGAACAGATTAAAAAACTAGGAGCTGTTGCAGAACAAAAGGGATATGAAGGTTATGAATATGTCACTTGTTGTAGTGTTAATGATGAAATCTGTCATGGGTTTCCTAGAAAACAAATATTAAATTCAGGCGACTTAATTAAAGTGGATATGGTTATCTCGCTTCAAGGAGCTATGGCAGATTCATGTTGGAGCTATGCAGTAGGAGAGGTTGATCCAGAAATTAAACGATTAATGGCAGTAACTCAAGAGGCTTTATATCGTGGTATCGCACAAGCAAAAGCAGGCAATCGAATTGGAGATATTGGCCATGCCATTCAAACCTATGTTGAAGGAGAAGGATTTTCGGTAGTTCGAGATTTTATAGGGCATGGCATTGGACCTACCATTCATGAAGCGCCAGGAGTGCCTCATTATGGTACACCTGGTAAAGGGATTCGGTTAAAAGAAGGAATGGTGATTACCATTGAACCTATGGTAAATACTGGAACATGGAAAATGAAAATGGATGATAATGGTTGGACGGCAAGAACAGAAGACGGAGGTATCAGCTGTCAATATGAGCATACACTTGCTATTACGAAAGGAGTACCTATCATTTTAACAGCCCAACCTGGAGAAGAGATTCCTGATGATTTAAGGCAAGAAGCTTAATTAGGTGATGATCCTTGAAAGTAAAGAGCTTCTTTACGAATAAGGATTTTTAAGTAAAGAAAGGACTCATCTATGAACTTTTTACATAAATATATAAAAAATCAAAATATTTTAAGATTTTTAGATATTTTTCAAAATAGATTTAAAGCATCGGAAATGAATGAATCGTCTACATCTGTTGCTTACTATTTATTACTTTCTGTTTTTCCATTAATTATTGCTATTGGGAATACATTACCTTATCTTCAATTAAATCCAGAACAAATTTTACCGTATATTGGCGAAATTTTACCAGAAACTATTTATGATTCTTTAAAACCAACGATTAGATCGTTATTATCTAATACCGATGGAGGATTACTTTCTATTTCTGCATTAGGTACCGTTTGGGCAGCTAGTAAAAGTGTAAATGGCTTACAAAAATCATTAAATAAGGTCTATTATGTAGATGGTAAGGCAAGTTATGTACTTCAACGACTTTATTCTGTAGTGATGATTTTTTTCTTTTTAATTACGATTATATTTTTAATTTTTGTATTTGGTTTAGGACAAGCTATTTTACTTTATTTTTCTCCTATTTTTAAAATTTCGCCAATGATTATACATATTTTTGTGAAATTAAGATGGCCAACTACGCTACTGTTGTTACTGATTTTAATGATTTCTATTTACTATTATATTCCAAATGTCTCCATTCATTTTAAAACGGTACTTCCTGGAAGTATTATAGCAACACTTAGTTGGATGGCGTTAACACAAATGTTTAGTGGACTTGTGAAATATTTCTTCAAACGACTGGTTAGTTATGGAGTGTTTGGAAGTTTTATTATTTTTATTTTATGGTTAAACTTTGCAGCGAAAATTATTATTTTTGGCGCTATTTTAAATGCGACCATTGAAGAATATTTTTATGGAAAGACGGTATTACCTAAATCTCATAAATGGGGAAAAATTGTTGAATACCGAGTTGAATTTTTAAAACATCCTAAAAAAGCAAAAAAAGAGACCATTTATTATTTTTCAAAACATAAGTCGTAAAAAAACCTAATTGAAATTGTAACGCATTAAAAAGTTAGCCTAGGTATGCTGACTTTTTAGTATGGTTCATTTCAATTAGGTTTTTTGATATCTTTTAATTTTTGTTTTGTCAACAAACTAAATATATGATTGGGATATTTAATTTTTTGTTTCCAATATCTCAGCCATAATTTTTTTTGGTAAATGTGAAGTTTATCAGGAAGATATTGTTGATAAAAGCGATGTTCAGCATTTAAAATGGCTTGATAGCGTTCTTTAGATACCGATTGCATCTTAGTTATGGATAGATGATGCGTGAAATTATCAGGGAGTAGGTAAATAGATTTATGATGTTGCTGAATTTGCCAAAATAGCCAGTGATCTAAATAATCAAGTGGAAATGCTTTTGAAAAGCCTCCAAGAGTTAATAAAAATTGTGTTTGAATAACAGCTCCAGAGGCGATTGCAGTATAATCTCCT
>JASLFJ010000014.1 GCA_030150665.1 Enterococcaceae bacterium | reverse complement strand
TATTAACGCAAGTTTAAATCTTAAAAATGAAGCCATAAGGCTTCTAACCGTAGGAACTACGGGGATCGCCTAATCCATTAGAGTTCGGTAGAACTCTGTACTTAGGAATCCACTACGGCTTTAGCCTAGTGGTAGTTCAATATAACGGTAAAATAACTAAAAGGAGAGGCTGATATGAATCAACCACCAGAACACATGTCTCAACGCTTTTTAGGATGGCTTATGGGAACAGAGACCCGTCCAAATGATATAAAAACATATGGATTCCATTATATTCCTATTATGAAAATCGCAAATATTATTATTTGTGTCTTTTTCTTTTTTATGTCATTAACTTTTTTTAATAACTTTTTTTTAACGGAAGATCGTATTATTTTATCATTATTTTTAACGATATTCTTTACTTTAGTTATTTATTTTATCAATGTTATATTTATTCAAATTTTTAACAATATTGCAGTTATTGCTAGAAACTCAGATATTTCAACGCTACCAAGAAAAAGAAAAACACCTTCTAAATAAAAAAATCTCTACAATCGAGCTGTTCGCTCCTTTGTAGAGATTTTTTATCCTTGAATATTCATTTATTTCCTGATAAAGATCCATAATTTCTTCTTTACAATGAATCAATTGAGTTAAAAATTCACAATAAGGAGTATCAATGCCGTACATTTTTCCTTTTCTAACAATAGCACCATTAATATAATCAATTTCTGTAATTGGAATCACAAGCACAATAGTTGTTGCGGCAATACCCATGGCAGCATCCCAATCACACCTGTTCCAACACCAACATATCCATTAATATCTGGATTAAATTTAATCACATCAGAACTTGCAAACGCTGCCCCACCTGTAATCATCATCTTTGCAGGTGATAAACCAATACATCCTTAATTCATATTTATTTAAATCACAATTCATAATTTATTCATATATTATAGATATAATAAATTCAAATATTGAAAGGAGAGTAGAATAAATAATGTCAAGATCATCTTTTTCTGTTGGAAAAATAATTGGTGTAAGTCTTATATCAGGACTTTTAGGTGGTGCTTTAGCAACCGGTGGTATCCTATTTATCAATCACGATGAACAAAACACCCCTAAAACGACGGAAATACGGTCTCAAGGAAAGCAAACTGTCACTCCAATTGCTTATGAAACAGAAACAAATACTACACAAGCGATTGAACGTGTGGCTCCTGCTGTTGTTTCTGTCATCAATCAACAAAGACCTCAAGCCAGTGATACATTAGATCTCAATGATTTATTTGGATTTGGTCAAAATTTACCTAGTCAAGAAGAAAATACGGAAGATGATCTTGTTACGGCTGGTGAAGGCAGTGGTGTGATCTATAAAAAAGATAAAGATAAAGCGTATGTTGTAACGAACAATCATGTGGTTGCAGGAAGTGAAGCACTGCAAGTGATGCTACCTGATCATACAACAGTGACTGGCACACTACTTGGAACGGATGTTTATACAGATCTTGCTGTTATTGAAATTCCTGCAGAACATGTCAGTGAGGTTGCTGAATTTGGTGATTCTAATCACCTTAAAATAGGAGAGCCTGCACTTGCGATTGGTTCTCCTTTAGGATCAGAATACGCTAATAGTGTAACACAAGGAATTATCTCTGCATTAGATCGTACGATTGTAAGTACAGAACAAGGGCAAACAACACAAATCAACGCAATCCAAACAGATGCGGCCATTAATCCTGGAAACTCAGGAGGTCCTTTAGTCAATCTAGCAGGACAAGTCATTGGGATTAACTCAATTAAAATTGCTCAAGCTAGCAATATGATTGCAGTAGAAGGAATGGGATTTGCGATTCCAAGTAATGATGTTGTGCATATTATCCATCAGCTAGAAGCACATGGGGTAGTTGCTCGTCCTTATCTTGGCGTTTCTATGATTGATCTTGCACAAATTCCAGCCGTTCAACGTGAAAAAGTATTAGAACTTCCTGAAGATGTTTCTGAAGGGGTACTTTTAGGTGAAGTTCAACCTGCCTCTCCTGCAGATAAAGCAGGTCTTAAAAAATATGATACTATTGTTGCTGTTGATGATACACCGATCACGTCAACAACTGACCTTCAAGCAATACTGTATCAAAAAAATATAGGTGAGAACATTACTGTTACTTACTTTAGAGGAGATAAAGAATCTCAAGCACAAATTGATTTAACCGTAGATAAAAATGCGGTAACACCAAATCCATAATAGTTTTTAGCTTCAAAAAATTATCATTATTCATAAATAACTCCTTACTTACTCATAACTTACTCATAAAATATAATAAATAATAAATAATGCACTGAATAAAATATATATAACAGTAAAATCCTTTTAACAAATAAAAAAACTTATATGTAAGTCCAATGATTCAATAATCTAATCATGACTTATCATATAAGTTTTTTTATTTGTTCGCAGTCATTGCTTGTTTTAGCGTTAAGAAGAAAAAGATGAAACCAATCGTAATAATAATATGTCCAAGACCTGCAATTCCTGCAAACATGGGTGTAATTTCTTGGCCTAAGACGGTTCTAGTCCCATTCACTAAAAGCATTAAAATCATAATTCCTAACCCACTATTATATGTGCCAAAAAATGCACGATATGACTTTTGGTGTGTTAGATGAAAGTTCTTTTCAAATAACATAACAATTAAGAAAAATAACATCCCTAATACGAGTAAATGGGTATGTACAACGCCTAACTGAGTAAATCCTTGAAAATCATAGATCTTAGTCATTTCACGAAAATAAATACCACTAAGCAGCCCGGCTATTAAATAAAAAAAGCTAACACGCCATAATTTTTCCATATAAATAAACATCCTCCATTCATTTATAAAGTAACACTTTGTCACTTTATTTTTAAAATTATAATATATTATACCATATATATCTTAAAAAAGATAATATTATTGAGGAATGCCTAGGTATTTATCCGACTTTCTTTTTTATAGCATAACATGATAAAATAAATATAAGTTCATGATTAAAAAGGAGGATGCTATGCAATTATACCATCGATTTATTGCTCAAGAAAAATTAAGACGGCTGTGTGTACTTTTATTTATCATCTTCACTTTATTTTTTTTAAAAGAATTTATCACACTCATCTTACTTACCTTTATTTTTATCTATCTTATGATCCGTCTTGACCGACTCATCCATAGGTGGATGCGTATTCCTACACGACTTACCGTCATTATTTTATATGTACTCATTATTATTTTTATTTATTTAGCAATGACAAAATATGTGCCAATTATCTTAAATCAAAGTTCGCAACTGATCGCTTCTTTATACCGGTTTTATCAATTTCTACCTCAATCTGAAAATGAAATCTTAATCTATATTCGTAATTTTATTGATAATTCAAATATTATCGATCAAGTCAAACACGGTGCTTCTATTGCTTTAAATTATGCAAAAAGTATCGGCTCATTAGGAATTTCGTTTGTTATGGCTTTTGTGCTTAGTTTCTTTTATATGATTGAACAAAAACAAATGCATCAATTTTCTAAACTCTTTTTAAGAAGTCCTTTTGCTTGGTTTTTTAAAGATATTCACTATTTTGCGGTTAAATTTGTAAATACCTTTGGTGTAGTATTAGAAGCACAATTTTTTATCTCATTAATTAATACTACCCTAACAACCATTGCACTTGCCTTTTTAGGGTTTACACAGCTACCTAGTCTCGCCTTAATGGTCTTTTTACTTGGACTGATTCCAGTAGCAGGAGTCATTTTATCATGTATTCCGCTTTCTATCTTATCTTACTATGAAGGAGGCATTCATGATGTTGTTATTATTCTTATTGTTATCACAGCCATTCACTTTTTAGAATCTTACGTTCTCAACCCAAAACTGATGTCTAGTAAAACAGATCTTCCTATTTTTTACACATTTGTCATTTTACTTGTCAGTGAGCAACTCTTTGGCATTTGGGGTCTTATTGTAGGGATTCCTATCTTTACCTTCTTTTTAGACATCTTAGGTGTCAAACCCATTCAAGAAGATAAAGTATTACCTTTACCAAAACAGAAAGGATGAATATGTATGACACAATATCCATTAACATGGGATTTAGATTCAATTTTTAATGGGGGTAGTGACTCCCCTGAACTTCATCAAAAATTAAATGAATTATCTCAACAATTAACGCAACTGAAACAATGTATTCACAAAGATCAAAAAGAAGCTTTGATCACAGAATTTGCGACATGGTGGGAACTTGCTGATACGATTCAAAAAGGTCTTTCAGAAACTACTAACTTTTTAGTCGCATGTCAATCAGAAAATGTCCACGATACAACCGCAAAAATTAATTTAGAACGTGTCCAAAAACTGACCTTAACATTTAATAATCTCTTTACCCTCATCACAAAACAACTCGCAACATTATCTGCATTAGAATGGGAACAATTAATCACAAATGATTATGTCAAACAACACGAATTGATATTTTCATTAACCGAATGGAAAACACAAGGAGCAAAACTAAAGACAGAGGAAGAAGAAGCCATTATTAATGCTTTATCATTAGATGGCATTCATGCTTGGAGTGCACATTATGATACGTTAGTCGGGCAATTAACAATCACCGTACCGAATGAAGAAGGCGTACAAGAAACACTTTCTATGGGGCAAGCTTATAATAAAA
>JASLFJ010000092.1 GCA_030150665.1 Enterococcaceae bacterium | reverse complement strand
ATGTATCAATAACATATTTTTAAAAGGAGTGTGATACAAATGGAACGTGTACCAAAATTAATTAAGTTTCCTATCGATTTAGTAGTAAGGATTGAGGAGTATCAAAAAAAGAATAATATTAAAAGTTTTTCAGGTACTGTTTACGAACTCATTCGTAAAGGTTTGGAAAAGTAATGGAATAGATCTCTGAAAATCATAGGAGACACTTGCTTATATGTCATTTGATATTTGTTTGTAACTATCGAAAAAAGTTATTATTAAAAGTCGGTGATGATATTCAAGCTGAAATCGAATCAACAGCGAATCATTACGGTTGGCAAGTTACTAAACAAGAAATAGACCCAGACCTTATTCATATCCTAATCAGATATTCCCCGAAATGGAGTATTCTTGAAATCGTTAGATGATTGAAGCAACTCACAACTTATCGAATACGTTAAAAGCATAACAAATATCTTTCTCAGCATTTTTGGAAAGAACGAAGCTTTTGGAGTGATGGATATTTTTCTTGCAGTATTGGAAATGTAAGCAAAGAGATGATCCTAAAACATATTCAAGAACAAGGTCATTAAGACTTACATCCCCTAGCCTAAAGGCATAGGGGTTTTACGCCCATCTTATAAAAAGGAGTGTGTAACATGCCTTATCAATATATTATTTTTGATTTAGATGATACGCTGCTTGATTTTACAAAAGGGGCCTATCAAACATTAATGAAACTATTTAAAGACTATGGCATTTCTGATACCCAAGAAGCATTAGAAAGATATCAAGTAATTAATCATAACGTTTGGCAACGTATTGAACAAGGAGAAGCAAGAGCACCTCTTTTAGCTGAGCGTTTTTCTCAACTCTTTAATAGTTATCATATTACTGTTTCTGGTAAAGAATTAGATGAAGCCTTTCAAACATCAGTCGCTCAAAATTACTTAAAAATTCCTGGAGCAGAAGAGACATTAAAGCAACTCAAAGAGGCCGGTGTAACACTTCTTGTAGGAAGTAACGGTGTGGCTGATATTCAATATCAACGCTTAGAACAATCAGGACTCATGCCTTATTTTTCAGATATTTTCATCTCAGATCACATCGGAGCTCCTAAACCAAAACCAGAGTTTTTTAACTATATTTTCAATAAATATCCTGATATGAAACACCAAACATTAATGATTGGTGATCGTCTAGAAGCCGATATTTTAGGAGCATATCAAAGTCACCTAGACAGTATTTGGTATAATCCAAACAAGCAAACAAATTATTTAACCATTCAGCCAACATATCAAGTCTATCATTTAGAAGAAATTCCGGAATTAATTAAAAAAGCTTAATGAACCTATCATTTTCAGTTATGAAAATGATGTATTCATTAAGCTTTTTTTATGGATCTTGCACTTTTTTGACTTTTTCTTAAATAATCGAATGCTGTATAAATAATAATGACAATCATTGCCCAAGACAGCCAATAAATTGATAAATGAGTGACTAATTGTGCTGCTAAAATAACTCCAAAAATCCCACCGATTGCAATGCCTAAGACAAGTGATGGATCATAATCCCGATGTTTAATAAATTCTACACCAGAAACAGGCATCAAACTCGCACAAGAAGTCATCATAATAGGAAATGCAGCGATTGGATTTAGACCTAATAAATAGACAAGAGCCATACACGGTGCATAAAGCCCGACACCCACCATCATCAACATCCCAAAGATAAAATTTCCAACACAGCCAATCAATAATTTTATTCCTCTTAGCTCAAAATCAGTATTACTTGCCCCTAACTGATCTAACCAGCCTAGTTGTTTACATACCATTAAGCATGCTGTAATCAATAAAGCAATCCCGACCCATTTTTGTACTTTATGCTCAGAAAAATTCCGAACTTTTCGCGAAGCCACCCAAGATCCGAAAATTGCAGAAAGTACCATTAACGTTAATGTTAATAAATCAACAGGAATCACTGTGACAAAAATTAATGCCTCAACTAAAGTAGGAACAGCATGCCCAACATTTAACGTACCTGGCAAGTAACGATCTGTTTTGAGTAAGTCTTTTAATGTGATCAGTAGAGTTGTTATCGCAAAACTACCAATACCTAATGTATCTAAAAAATCTGCAATAAAGCCAATACCTATACCCCAAACCACTTTTGTTTTCTGAATGATATGAGGTCTTAACTTTATATCTCCAATAAAATGATAAATTAAATAAAAACTTAGTCCTAATAAAATGACCTGTATCATATCATAGACTCCTTAACCTCTTATCTTTACTCCTGATTTCGATGAGCAAAGCTGTTAATGACTGCATATAACAGATTATTAATGAGCCAAAAACATAAAATAAAAAATAATGCTTGAGGCGTAACTAATACATGTAGCTGACTCATAATCCGAAATGGATTTGTAAAAAACTGAATACTATTGAATCTTAAAAATCTGCCTAAAAAAACACCCATACTCATCATGATCCAAAAAACTTGTAAGAAAACATACTGTGTTTTTAATGAATACCTCATTAAGTACTTCTGTTTCAATTGAATCACACAAGAAAAACCATATAAAATGAGTGGGAAAACACCAATAATAACAAGGGTATACATCAGCCAAATATCCATACGCAGCGTCATCACTAACGTACTTGCATCATAAAAAGGAATACGATTTAAATGAACTAAATCAGTCAGTAAATAAATCGTATTTGGAAAAAACAAAAGAAATAAAAAAAATAATCCCCATTGCATCACTTTAAAGCGCATAGGCTTTAATAAATAAAACCCACACTCTAAAGAAAAATAAGCCAGTAACGTATCCACCCATAAAAAATGAACTGCCGCTTGTTTTATATAAAAATAAAAAACAATAACAGAATATAACCAGAAAAAATAACGATATTTTTGAAAAGTAAGCATAATATACCCCTTTACCGTGTTGCTTGTTCAACGGCTGATGCGACTTGATGGACAACATCAGGTTGGAAAAGATTCGGCAAAATATGCGTTTCATCTAAATCATCATCTAAAACACAACTAGCAAGTGCCTTAGCTGCTGCAATATAAATCTCTTCTGTTACTTTTGTTTTGGGATGCTTTAATAATCCTTGAAACATTCCTGGAAACACATAGACGTTATTAATTTGATTTGGATGATCCGATCGACCCGTACCTACAATTTTAGCACCAGCCTGTTTTGCAAGATCATAACTAATCTCAGGGATTGGATTAGCCATCGCAAAAATAATAGGATCTTGTGCCATTGTTTTTACCATCGCTTCTGTCACACAATCTCCTACAGAAACACCTATAAAAACATCTGCCTCTACTAAAGCATCTTGAAGGGTTCCTGTAATATTTCTCGGATTTGTTTTTCTTACTAATTTTTGTTGATATGCATTAAAACAATTATCCAATGTTAAAATACCTGGTTTATCACATAAAATAATATCTCTAACCCCAAAATGTAATAACAACTCTGTAATAGCATGCCCTGCAGCACCAATGCCATTAATGACAACTTTTATCTCTTCTTTTGTTTTCTGAACTAAAGTCAAACTATTAATAAGCGCTGCTAACACAACAATAGCTGTGCCATGTTGATCATCGTGAAATACAGGAATATCAAGACGTTTTTTAAGCTCTTCTTCAATATAAAAACATCTCGGCGCTGAAATATCTTCTAAATTGATCCCTCCAAAACTCGGAGATAAAGCAACAATCAAATCAATTAACCGATCAGGATCTGTTTCTTGAACAACTAAAGGAACAGCATCAAGTCCTGTAAACTGCTTTAACAGTACTGCTTTTCCTTCCATCACAGGAAGCCCTGCTTCAGGCCCTATATCACCAAGTCCTAAAACGGCTGTACCATCTGAAATAATTGCAATAGTATGTCCTTTAGAGGTATATTCATAAACTAACTCTTTATTGTCTTTAATTTTTTCACACGGAATGGCCACACCAGGACTATAAATTTCTGAAAGCTCTTCTTGATTTTGTGCGGTGACTTCAGCACGCACACTCCATTTCCCAGGATATTTTGCATGGACAGCTAACACTTTTTGTTCAAAATCATTTGCTTGCATTCAAAACACTCCCCTATTTATTGTACTTAAGCTGATTTCACGTGATGATGACGTTTATCTTTGCCAACTTGAAAAGCAACAATCCAGCCAATAATACAGAAAATAAGTGCAACAACAAAGGCTGCATGATAGCCATTTAATGTGGCTGTAATAAATTTTTCATGATACGCACTAGGATCGGTATGCTCTAAACTCGGACTTGGCATTCCTTTTTTTGTAGTATTACTTAATACACTAACTAAAATTGCCGTCCCAATAGAACTTGCAATTTGTCGGAATGTATTATTCACCGCTGTGCCGTGTGAAATTAATGACGTAGGTAGTGAATTCATTCCCGATGTTGTAACAGGCATCATGACTAATGAGATTCCAAACATTCTCAGTCCATAAAAAATAATTAATAAAATAAATGGGGTCGTTTCATTAATAAATAAAAACGGAACCGTAGCTAATGTTAAAATTCCCATACCAATACGTGCTAAATATTTAGCACCGTATTTATCAAAAATATTCCCAGAAATAGGCATCATAATCCCCATTAAAATAGCACCTGGTAGTAACATAAGACCTGAATGAAATGCTGATTGTCCTCTAAGTTCTTGAACATATAACGGAAATACCATAGCAATCCCAACCATAGCCATATTGGTCACACCAGATAATAAAGCAGCAATCGCAAATGGACGCGATTTAAAAACACGCATCTCTAAGAATGGATGTTCTAAACGGAGCTGTCTTCTAATAAAAATAGCGATAAATAAAATACCAAGTACTAATGTTCCTAAAACAATCATACTGTTCCAGCCATATTGACCCACACTAGAAAATCCGTACAGTAAGCTACCAAATCCTAATGTCGACCATAATAAAGATAAAGCATCTAATGGAGGATGAGTAAGCGGCAGTACAGAAGGCATTAAAAATAACGCTGCAATTAAAACAACAACAACAATAGGAATTACAAGCCAAAATAAAACACGCCACGGATGATGATCAACAACCCATCCTGATAAAGTAGGACCTATAGCAGGACCTAACCCAATCACTAGCCCTACCAGCCCCATCGCTCGGCCACGTTCGTTGGGGGGAAAAATATTTAACATAATGGTTTGTAGAAGCGGAATAGAAATTCCAACACCTACAGCTTGAATAATTCGACCTAAAAGGAGCCCTTCAAATGATTTTGCTGTTGCACAAAATATAGTACCTACTAAAAATATAAACATGGCACTCACATATAACCATTTAGAAGGAACTGTATTCATCAACCATGCTGTCACCGGAATCATAATACCATTTACAAGTAAAAAACCTGTCGTTAGCCACTGAATTGTATTGGCAGATAAATGAAAATAATGCATCAATGTGGGATACGCTGTGGCTAGTAATGTTTGATTAAGTACGGTACAAAACGTCCCTACAAGTAAAATAACCACCAACATATATTTTTTTTGTTTCGATAAATTTTGTGCTGTTGTGTGTTCTGTTGCTGACATAACTCACTTCCTCTCATAAGATTTATTTATCAAAATAGGTCCATAATCGACGATAGCTACCGAATATATGTTCGGTAGCTATCTCATGAATCCTATTTATTTTTTATACTAATCCTTGTTAATTATTTCTCATCTAAACAATATGTTCCCAACCTCTAACATATCTTTTATAGCTCTCTAGCTACGCCAAAATGAATAGACCTCTACAAAATAAATACTGGTCTATTAGTAATAAAAAACATTCATTGATAAAATTATAACATAAAAATAACAAAAAGACAATTTAGCGTTATGTCTAAATATAATACTGATACACTAAAGATCAATCTATAAATTAACATATGAATGCATCACTCATACTCGTATCACTATCGATCTATATCATTATCTTTTAGATCCACCTTGTTCAATATACACCATTAAAATCGTAATATCGGAAGGATTAACCCCACTAATACGGCTGGCTTGGGCTAAAGTTTCCGGTTTAATTTTTTCTAACTTTTGTCTTGCTTCTGTTGCCAGACCTGAAATTTCTTGATAGTCTACCCACTCTGGAATTCGTTTTGCTTCCATACGTTTTAATTTTTCAGCTTTAGCTTCTGCTTTTTTAATATAACCATCATATTTAATTTGAATTTCTACTTGCTCGGTTACAGTACGAGGTTGATTTAGACAAATAGAATATTCTGATAAAAACGGCAGTAAATCTTGATAATGTAGTTCAGGACGTTTTAACAAATCAGCAGCTAATACACCATCTTTAAGCGGTGCTGCTTGTTTTTCGGCAAGTAATGCTTGCAGTTTTGGTGTTGGTTTTAAACGAATCGTATACAGTTGAGCAATAATGGCTTCAATCGCTGCTTTCTTTTCTAAATAACGATCATAATCTGCTTGAGATAATAAACCAATCGCATAACCTTTATCGGAAAGTCTTAAATCCGCATTATCATGCCTTAATAATAATCGGTATTCTGCTCGAGATGTTAATAGCCGGTACGGTTCATTCGTTCCTTTTGTTACTAAATCATCAATCATTACACCAATATATCCATCTTGTCTTCCTAAAGTAAAAGGCTCTTTCTCTTGGACTTTAAGTGCCGCATTAATTCCTGCAATAAGTCCTTGTCCTGCAGCTTCTTCATAACCACTCGTTCCATTTGTTTGTCCAGCGGTAAACAGCCCTGAAATTTTCATTGTTTCTAACGTATGACGCAATTGATGAGGCATAACTACATCATACTCAATCGCATATCCTGGACGCATTAATTCTGCTTGTTCTAATCCAGCGATAGAATGAAGCACTTGATACTGAACATCTTCTGGAAGAGATGTTGAAAG
>JASLFJ010000163.1 GCA_030150665.1 Enterococcaceae bacterium | reverse complement strand
TCTAACAAAGAGCTCATCATCGATCTCTTTTCCTAAGCAAGCTTTAGCAATAGGGGAGTTGATGGAGGAGTAATCTTTGTGGTGAGCGATCTCATCTGCACCGACAATGCGAAAAAAGAGGCGATTTTCATCATCATCCACCAAAGTTACCCAAGCACCAAAATAGACTTTTCCTTCCTGCTGTGGTGAGTACGCGACAGGGCGAAGAACTTCAAGACGTTTTCGTAGATGACGAACACGACGATCGATCTCACGCAGTTTCTGTTTATTAAATAAAAAAAATAACCCTACCAATAAGTATACTATTATAAGTGTATTCTTAATTGACAGATATGTTTTAAGTGGTGTAGTGTTTTGCAATGACTACATACTATGTACTATTTATTATATGCCATTTGTTAAGAAAATATACACAACCTATACAGATTGCTCTAGTAATCTGACTTATTCTTTACCTGCTTTGTTAACAGAAAAAGGTATTCTGATTTCACATTTACGTTATTTAGCTTGGTTTAATAATAAGAGTGAATCCTGGAAAGCTCGTTCATGTTTTGCATTGAGTTTATTGTTAAAGTATTTAAATGCAGTGCCTGAAATTAAAAAAGCAACGGATGCTTTAAAGGCTTTTACAGAAACATTAGTTCTAGGATCTATTGATCCAGACACTTTTTTGGACCCATTAAATTTATATTGGCGCCCAAGATCTTTGCGAGATGCCAATAATTTGCTTTTCCATATTACGCATTACACTGATTATTTAGCGCTTCAAGATGATTATGAGGGTGCAAGAATTAATCCCTTTAGAAAGGCAACTAGTTATGAGGAGCGGTTAAATTGGTGTGCTTATTATCATAAGCAGTCGAATGTATTTCTGAATCATTTAACTAATAAATCAGATCATGTTAACAATGGATATGTGCGGATGATTGAAGGTTTTAATGAAAGTATCATTTCCACTGAGTATGCCGTTCGATTTCCAGAAGAACATATTGAAAGACTATTGTATTTAGGTTTTGTAAATAAAGATGGTATTCCTGATTATAAATCACAGGCTATTACGATGTTATTGAATTACGGTGGCTTAAGGAAGAGTGAGGTTTTTCATATTTATGTATCAGATATTGTCTTAAACCCCAGCCACCCTAAGGAAGCTTTAGTTAGAGTCTATCATCCTTCATTGGGGGCATCCCCTGATCCAAATTTTAAGAATAGAAGAGAGTATTTATCTTCTACTACACCGTATAAGCCAAGAAACTTATATTTAGGGTCGGAGAGGCTTTATGCAGGATGGAAGAATCCGTTATTAACCTCTAAATTAGGCTATTTTGAGGTGGTTTTTAATCCTCCTCATAAAGCTAAAGAGTTTTTACTGGTTTGGGTAAATTATCTTAAATATCAGAGAGTTGAACCTCATAGAAGTAGAAGTCATCCTTTTGCTTTCACTAATTCTAAAGGGGAACCTGAAACTTTAAAAAATTTTCAGAGGTTACATCGAAAAGCAGTAGAGAAAATAGGATTAGTAGTTAAGAAGGAATATGGAACAACAGAACATGGGCATAGACATGCTTATGGATTTAGAGCAAGAAATGCAGGTTTAGATCAGATAGCGATACAAAAAGCAATGCATCATAAAAGCCCTCATTCATGTCTTGTATACATAAAACCAACATTAGAAGAAGTAAAAAGCGCATTGAAAGGTATTGAATGGAAAGATCACCAGTAAGAAAATTTGAAAGTTATGATGCTTTGAAGGCTGAATGTAAACGATTAGGCCTTACTGATTCAGCTCTATATAGGAAATACTATAGAAAATATGGTTTACCAGCTCATCCTGAAAGAATTTTTCAAGAATGGGTTAGTTATCGTGATTTTTTTGATATTCCTGATTTTATTTCTTATCAACAATTAAAAGAATCAATAGCACCCTTAAAGCTAAAAAATGCTAAAGAATATAAAAAATTTGTGCTAGATAGTCAGGATCGTTCTTTGCCATTAGACCCTCAAACTGCTTATATGAATGAATGGGAGAATTGGTATCTCTTTTTAGGGAAAGAGGAGCCTCTTAAGCCAGATTTTATTCCTCAAGAGTACTCTGCTTGGGCTGAAGCAATTAATCGGTTTATGATGAGGGCTAAGGGCGGAGGAACTAAAGAAACACATCTATGTCGTTTTGTCCGTCTATTTATCATCCCCTTTGATCAGAGCAAATCTCCGCATGAGTTTTTGACGCAACAACGATTTGATCTAAATCCTTTTAAAGATTTGATAGAGACATTATCTACAGATCATATGAAGCGTAAAATCGTAGTATCAGTGAATGAGTTCTTAGATTACATCATTGATATGGATTTAACGGAAGAGGATGAAGAAACGGGGGTAATAACCCGTATAGCTAATGCAAGCAATCCTTGTTCTTTATTGCTAACCCAACAAGAACCGGTTTCTGCAAATATCAGATCAGAAACAACAAAGCCATGTTTGCCTTATCATTTTGTTAAAAAAGCACAAGAGTGGATTATTCCTTTAGAAGCTAGTACTTTTCGAGATCTTGAACATTTACAAAGATTTGATGCTGATTGGTTGAAGGTAGATATTTCTTTAATTGATCCATCTGATCCTGATTGTATTTATCGAGTAAATGAAGATGGGCAAGTATTATTATGGTCTCCTATAGATTGGATTCATACTTATACACTTACTAAGTTACCTCTAAGAGGGCGTCAAATTGCCTATAATGATTCAGGTGAGGCTGATGAATATATTGCTGATATAGATTCAAATGGAAAGGTAGTTTGGCTTAAGAATCAATCTGCTTGGGCGGGGTTGACTAAAAATCAATCTTTTATTTTGAGAATGCAAGGAGATCAATTAGGAACATTTACCACTACTAATAAAACTAACAGTAATGGTGCAGGATACAGTATTCCATGGATGCCAGAGGAGTTAGCATATTGGCTTGTTAGGTTACGGAAGTGGCAACAAAAATATAATCCAATATCGAAACCTAGTGCTTGGGTGCAATGTAAACGCACTAATATGAATCAATTACAATTGAAGAGTAGGGGAGTAAATTGTTTTTTATTTCGGAGAATGGGGGATTTTGAACCAGCTACGGTGGCCAATGCATTAACACCAAGATTAGCTGCTGCTCTATACAATATTCAACCTTCTAATTTAAAACTAGCAGAATCTAATGGTAACTTAGCCAGTTTAAGTAATTATTCTTCTAAGTATACGCCTCATAGTATGCGAGTAAGTCTCATTACGGCATATGTTTTAGAAATGGGAATGCCCATTGAAATTGTAATGAAAATTGTGGGACATAGTTCCGTTATGATGTCCATTTACTACTGTAAAGTATCAAATACCGAAATTAGGAAAAGGTTAAGTGAAGGGGAAAAAATAGCATTAAAATCAGAAGCTGCTTCTGTACAAGAAGTGATTGAGCAAAATAAGATTGAAAGTTTAAAAAATCAACTAATAAGCAATAATGATGAGCTTTTACGGGCACTAACAAATGACGTTCCTTCAGGAAATTATGTTTTCAGAGATTATGGAATTTGCCCGTTTGCAGCCTCTAGGTGTGATGATGGTGGGCCTCAAATACAAACTAGTAATTTTAACTTGCCTACTCCTAATGGTTACTTAGGATCTCAGAATTGTCTAAGATGCCGACATTTTATAACAGGGCCTGCTTTTTTAGGAGGGCTTCTAGCGATTACTAATGAGATTCTTTTAGAGTCAAATGTTCAGTCGGAATCTTGTGCTAAATTACAAGCGAATATTAATCAAATTTCAGAAGAGCTTAATCGGTTAGATGAAGAAGAATATATTGCTAATGTGATGCATCAAGAGTTTACGAAGACTCAGGAAAGATTACTAAATGAAACAGAGTTACGTAATATTGAAGCAGAATATGAAACTGCGGCTAAAAAATTAGATATGTTGCTATGTGATATACAATGTGCCTATTCATTGATTACTCGTTGTCAATCTTTAATGGCTGTCAAAAAAGATGAGCAACAATCTGATAAATTGAGCTTGATAGCTACTTCTGAAGCTGAGGTCGTTATAGAAATGGAAGAGGTTAGTCATTTCCAACAACTACAAGAAGTTTGTTCTAATGCCATAATTTATAAATCTTGTAATGCTGAACGAGCTATTTATCCAAGAAGCCAACTATTAGATAAGATGTCTGTTTTTAATAATATGGCACCTCAAATGTTTTCTTTAACTAAAGAGCAGCAATTATATGCAGGTAATGAGATCTATAAATTGTTAATATCTCGCCTTAAATCTTGGGAAAGATTACCGATGTAGTTGATTGTAAGGTGAAATTTAAAGAGTTGGATTATGCAGAACAGATTACAACAACCGATCTAGAGCTTATTTTGACTAATACAAATAGACTTATTGCGGGGTAGTAAGTATGGATTCAAGAGCATTATTAGAAACCTTAAAGGCTGATTCATCATCTAAAATTCAAGAATCATTAGAAGCAATATATGAGGTCTGTTTAGAGCAAAAAGAACGAGGATTAACTGATTTTTCAATTGCTACTATTGCTAGATTAGGTCATAAAAGAGGAGTTCCGAAAGCTCAGAGCATTAGAAATAAAACAGGTGAAAAATATAGAGCTTTAATTCAATCATTCGCAGATTCTGTTCAACCTGTTAAAACTCTTCAGAAGGCATCTAAATCTCAAGAAGATTGGATATCTGAGATAGACAATCCAAAACATCAAATATTAGTTAGAATACTAGCCTCAGAATTAAAAGAAGCAAAGCAGATCATCAATGAGATGATTCCGCCTAAACAGAGAATAGAGATTTTTGATCATAAATCAGAAATACCATCTACCCCAAGTTTTAAGCTAACAGAATTAGAAATTAGAGCGTTGAAACACCTTTTATCCGCTGAGTTCCAAAAAGAGTGGCATTTATCTGATACGGGGTATGGTGGCTTGATTAATGAACAGAATAAAATGGTTTTTAAAGCTGGGACATTAGATGCAATACGAAAAGCATTGGAATACTTATCATGAATAGAAAATTACTAACAGCTGAAGGTTATCAAAAGTT
>JASLFJ010000061.1 GCA_030150665.1 Enterococcaceae bacterium | reverse complement strand
TGAAAACAACAGTTACAATTTTTTTAGTCCTACTTTCCTCTTTAGCCTCATCTTTCTTTTGTCAGAGTACAAATACAAAAGAGTATTTAAAGGCTAGTAATAACCTTTGGAATATCTGTTATGATTTTAGAATTATAAAAGACTCTGAGGACTCAAATACAGATAGAAATTCTGCTCTACCTACTATTAAAAGGAATATTGAAAATGCAAAAAAAGAATATGGTTTGCTAAGTTCTAAATTTCCAAATGATCCAGATGTGAAAAAATTAGATACATGGATTAAAACGGTTGAGAATTGTTATGTAAGTTTAAAAGGGGAGAAGTGGCAAACGGAGCCTGTTTGGCAATTGGGGTTTTCTCTTATAGAAATGGATCTCAAAGATTTCGTAAATAGTACTCTTTAAATGCAGTCATTAAATATTAACTTTTAAATCTAAAAAAAATTTCAACGATATGTACTTTACCTAGTAAAGGTCTTTGTCTGCATTTTCATGTTTAAAGGGTGGGAGTAAAAATATTACTGTACTTTTTAAGTTTTCAAAAAATAAAAAATCAGAGATCTCACCTAGTGTAATTTAAAAGTCTCATAGATAAGAATGTCTGTTTCTAGCTATAAATTGCACTTGTCCAAGGTAAATAGTGCATCAACATTGAAAAGTATAAAAAAGAGGTTTACTAAAATGTAAACCTCTTCTTTTGTGCATGTCCCACCCCTTTATGGTTTTCGTTTCCCTTTATTAATGGTACTTGCAAGATTGTTTTGCTGGGTAGATGTAAGATTAAGGGTTTTTACAAAAGATAGCAAAATTGTTGCTTTTTTATCTATTGGAATTACATTAAGGTATGTACTTAATTTTTTAAACTCAGGATATATCTTTTCATAAATGAGATTTTGTATTTCGCTCTCTTCCTGTGTGAGATTTGCTTTTGGTAATACATAGGGTAAAATACCAATCAGTAATCTCATTCTCTTCTCATAATCCATAACAGGAAAGTTTCTTACTTCTTTAGTAAACTGTTCCATAAATAACTCTGTGAGTTCCTTTTTCAGTTCTTGTCTGATTGTGTTTCTTGATCCGAGTTTTCTCCCGGCATTTTTTAAATTTTTTGCAGTCATTTTTATACTGTTAATAATTTTCCAACGCTCCCTAGATATTCAATAAATTCATTTGCAAAATCAGCTTTTTTCTTTGGCTTATGATTCTTAATGGTATATAAGTGAAGAATTTTTCTTTTCGGATTGTAATACACTATTAAAAAGTCTTTCTTACCTGTTAGTTTTACATTGTCACCATAATAATAGTTTTCTCCTAGGGGTATTAAACCTGTAAACAAAACTTTCTTATTGTTTTTAAAACTTAGGAGTACGAATTCTGCCCGCTGTTTTTTTAAAAATTCCTTATTGGGGAGTTCAACTCTGACAAATGGAATATCAGATACTTTTTGGTCTCCTACTAAGTCGTAGGTGTTTGAGTCTCTTCTTTGCGAAAATTTGCAACACAGACAAATAATTTTGTTTTCACTCATTTTTTAAATTTTTGAGTTAACTTTTTGTCTTAACATTGCTTTTTCTACATCGTCGAGTTTGTAGAGGATTCTTTTTCCAATTTTAAAAGGAATAAGAATTTCATTTTTTTGCCAATTATTTAATGTAACTAAAGATACTTTTAACTTTTGGCTGACTTCATTTCTTGTTAGAAACTTGTCTTCAATTGGTTTAACGCAGGTGGAAAAATTTTCTTTTTGGGAATCAACCTCTGTTGTTTTTTCCATTATCTCCTGTACTACTTCCCTAATGACAGATTTAAGTAATTCTTTACCCTCATCTGTAAGAAGTAAAGAGAACATTATACTTTACTTCTTTAGGTTAAAATTGTTCTCATAATGAAGTAAAATTAATCTAAAAAAAGTTTAGTTCCAAGTTTTTTTAATCTTATTTTATTTTCAACTTGTTGAAAACTATATACTTGTCCTAGGATAGGTATTTGTAAAGATCTATAGATAGGGTGTTTTTAAAACATTAAAAATTTACATTTTTTAATGTTGGTTTTGCATTTTTAAGTTCGTCCTGTTGTTCCCAATATGTCTCTATTTTTTCAATATGGTCTTTTTGAGTTGCTTTTAAGTATTTATGAAATTGCTGTAAAGATTTATGTCCAGTACATGCCATAATGGTTCTATCTGGAAGGTCACCATAATGATTGGTAGCAAAACTCCTTCTAGCAGTATGACTCGATATAAGTTTATATTTAGGGTAATAGCCCTTCTCTTTACGATTAGTTTTAGGATTCTTAATGTTTCCTAAAATTATTTGAGTAATTCCAGCTAATCTACAAACTTCTTTTATGTAGTCATTAAATTTTTGAGTAGATATGATATTGGGTATTTTGTCAGCCCTTTTAAGGAGGATACTTCTTACTTGGGGGTGGATTGGGATTTCGACCGTAACCCCCGTTTTATCGGTTTCTGAAATTACGATTGTATTCTTTGTAAATAAAAAGTTGTTTATTCTTTTCAAATCACTTATTCTCAATCCTGTCCATAATCCAATGATGAATAAATCTCTTACATTATCTAAACTTGCGTTATCAGTAAGGTCAAGGTTATTAATGAGGTCTATTTCAGATGAGTTTAAATATGTATCAATTGTTTCATCTGTTGTAAAAGTGAATTTTTTACTTTCAATATCTGGGTTTATTTCCAGCCTTTTTTCTTTTGCCTCTCGAATGAATAATTTAATCTGACTAATTACTTTAGCAATAAAAGTATTAGAATAATTACGATCTATTTTTAAATAAGAAGTCAGTTTATCATGAAACTCAAGATTAATATCTGTAAGTTTGAGCTTTACATTATTGACTTTCTCAAACTCTGATATTTTATTTAAAGTTGTTGTGTACTTCTTTAGTGTATTATCGGCTATCTTTTTACCAGATACAGGATTAATTCTTGTTTTAGAATCTTCTATAAATTTTTCGATAAAGGGAACAAAGTAAATTTTATATTCTTCTATTCCCTCCGGTCTTTTATGGAAATCTTGAATGGTTTTTTTGAGCCATTTAGAATTTATAATAACGCCCTTACTGTATTCAAGATTAAATTTTTTCAATATTTCCTTTTTTAGATTGTCTATTAAGGGATTATATTTGCTTTTAATAGTAATATCTGTGTTCGGTTTAAAATTTTGCATTTTCTCACTCCAGTCACTTGGGTTTATTAAAATATGGGACTGAGCATTACAATCAATATTTCTTCCATGATAAAAACGGATGTTGAGATTAGAGGGGTTGCTCTTTTTAATACAAGAAAATTTAAAATTAGCCATCCTTAAAAATTAGATATATCAAATATAAATAAATCCCGACATAATCCCGACATTTTTATTTACTTTACTTAATTTAAGTTTTTCTGCTTTGCTTTTTTATTCTGTAAAACGCCTATAAATGAGGTTTTTTAAAAATAGAAACAAAAATTATGAAAAATTTAAGAAAACCAAATATAGTCCCGCCCGGGGTACAAGACCCTCTGTAATTTATTACGGAGGGTTTTTTGTTTTAA
>JASLFJ010000019.1 GCA_030150665.1 Enterococcaceae bacterium | reverse complement strand
GCAAGAATATGAAGTGTTAGGTCATTATATATCTCATCATCCAACTCAGTTATATCAACAGCTGAAAAAATATTATCATATCAATAGATTATAAAATGATACGAATGACTCACACATTTATCTTGTTTATGTCACTTATTTTAAAGAAATTAAAACTAAAAAAGGCGATTTGATGGCTTTTGTTACTATTGAAGATAGGTCAAAATCTGTAGATGGGGTATTATTTCCTAAAGTGTATCAGTCGTTATCTCAACCTTTGACAGTAGGACAAGTCTATTTAGTTTATGGGAAACAACAGTTTAATCGAAAAAGAAATGAAGAACAGTTTATCATTGATGCTATGATACTTGCAGATACTTTATGTAGTTATTTTGATGCAGGTGTTTTATATTTAAAATTAACAGAGCGTAAACAAAGAAAGGATGTTTTACATTCTCTTAGTCAGTTTCCTGGTGTGACTCCAGTGATTTTAGTTGATGATGTATTAGGCACTAAAGAATTGTTAAGTAGTCAGTTTTGGATCACACTCAATGAATCATTATTGTCTCAACTACGTCATTTATTAGGATCAAATTATGTTCAATTCATTGAATAGTTAGTGTTATATAAAATTGCCAAAGACTTTTAATTTGAAAAGTGGTAAAATAAACATAACACATCTTTAATGAGTTAAGGAGGATCTAAGTATGAAGCGTATTGGGGTTTTAACAAGTGGTGGTGATGCACCGGGTATGAATGCGGCTGTGCGTGCGGTAACACGTAAAGCCATTTATGATGGTATGGAAGTATATGGGATTAACTACGGATATGCAGGACTTGTATCAGGAGATATTAAGCGATTAAATGTTGCTGATGTTGGAGATAAAATTCAGCGTGGCGGTACTTTTTTATATTCTGCACGTTATCCAGAATTTGCAACAATTGAAGGTCAGCTTAAAGGAATTGAACAGCTTAAAAAATTTGGGATTGAAGGTCTTGTTGTTATTGGTGGGGATGGTTCTTATCATGGTGCAATGGCGCTTACAAAACATGGCTATCCAACGATCGGTATTCCAGGCACCATTGATAACGATATTCCAGGCACTGATTATACGATTGGCTTTGATACAGCGATGAATACTGTTCTTGATGCGATGGATAGAATTCGTGATACAGCAACATCTCATGTTCGTACATTTATTATTGAAGTAATGGGTAGAGATGCTGGAGATATTGCACTTTGGGCAGGAGTTGCTGGAGGGGCTGATGAAATTATTGTTCCAGAACAGCCTTATAATATGGCTGAAGTGGCTAAGCGTATTCGTGCAGGACGAGATCGAGGGAAAAAGCATTGTTTAATTGTACTGGCAGAAGGAGTCTCTGATGGAAATTCATTTGCTAAAGAACTTGCAGAATATGGTGATTTTCACGCGCGTGTGACAGTATTAGGACATGTTGTTCGCGGTGGCTCTCCAACAGCTAGAGACCGTGTATTAGCGACTAAGTTTGGTTATAAAGCAGTAACCTTACTTCAAGAAGGTAAAGGTGGATTATGTGTAGGTATTCGTAATGAAGAAATTATAGCCTCTGATATTATTGAAACGCTAGAGCAGCATCAACATCAACCTGATTTATCACTGTATACGATTAATCAAGAAATTTCATTTTAAATAAATAATTAAGGAGCGTATTTCAATATGAAAAAAACAAAAATTGTATGTACTATTGGTCCAGCAAGTGAGTCCGTTGAAACATTAGTTGCTTTAGCAGAGTCAGGAATGGATGTTTGCCGTTTAAATTTTTCTCACGGAGATTATGAAGAGCATAGAGCAAGAATTCATAATATTAGAAAAGCTAGTGAAATCACCGGCAAACGTTTAGCGATTTTATTAGATACTAAAGGTCCTGAGATTAGAACACATAATATGAAAGATGGTAGTATTACGCTACATAAAGGAAGTATAGTACGTATTGCTATGGAAGAGGTCTTAGGAACAGAAGAGAAGTTTTCTGTAACCTATCCAGATTTAATTCATGATGTTACAGTTGGAACTCATATTTTACTTGATGATGGATTAATTGATTTAGAAGTTCAAGATATTGATCAAGATGCTAAAGAAATTGTTACTACTGTAAAAAATGAAGGAATTTTGAAAAATAAAAAGGGTGTAAATGTTCCTAATGTTTCAATCAATCTTCCTGGAATTACTGAAAAAGATGCAGCGGATATTCGATTTGGAATTGAAGAAGATGTTGATTTTATTGCGGCAAGTTTTGTACGCAGACCTAGTGATGTGTTAGAAATTACTGAAATTTTAGAACAAGAAGATGCGATGCATATTCAAATTATTCCTAAAATCGAAAATCAAGAAGGTATTGATAATATTGATGCGATTTTACAAGTCTCTGATGGACTGATGGTAGCTCGTGGGGATTTAGGTGTTGAGATTCCAACAGAAGAAGTACCGATTGCACAAAAAGAGCTCATTAGAAAATGTAATGCATTAGGAAAACCCGTGATTACAGCAACACAAATGCTTGATTCAATGCAAAGAAACCCAAGACCCACTCGTGCAGAAGCTAGTGATGTTGCCAATGCGATTTATGATGGTACTGATGCTATTATGCTTTCTGGAGAAACCGCTGCAGGAGAGTATCCTGTGGAAGCCGTTCAAACAATGACACAAATTGCAAATAGAACAGAAGAAGCACTTGTGAATCAAGATGCTTTTGCGCTTAAGCTATATCAAGAAACAGATATGACAGAAGCTATCGGTCAATCAGTAGGGCATACAGCACGTAATTTAGGAGTACAAACCATTGTAGCAGCAACAGAATCAGGACATACAGCACGGATGATTTCTAAATATCGTCCAAAATCTCATATTGTAGCGATTACTTTTGAAGAACGTCAAGCACGTGGTCTTGCACTATCTTGGGGAGTATATCCTGAGGTAACTGTACGTCCTGAATCAACGGATGCTATGTTTGCATTAGCAGCACAAGTTGCTAAAGATAAAGGATATGCTCAAGAAGGTGATTTAATTATTATTACAGCAGGTGTGCCTGTTGGTGAACGCGGTACAACAAACTTGATGAAGATACAATTAATTGGCTCACGTCTCGTTCAAGGTCAAGGAATTGGTGAAAAAGTCGTTATAGGAAAAGCTATAGTAGCCCATAGTCCTGAAGAAGCCATTAAAGAAATGATAGAAGATGCTATTTTAGTTGTGCCAACAACTAATAGCGAATATATGCCAGCTATTGATCAAGCATCAGCATTAGTAGTTGAAGAAGGTGGATTAACCTCTCATGCTGCTATTGTTGCTATTGCGAAAGGAATACCTGTTATTGTTGGAGCATTAGATGCAACACGAATGATTACACCACATACAGTAATTACCCTTGATCCAAAACGTGGTGCTATTTATAGTGGAGAATCTCAAGTCTTTTAATAGTAGATATGATGGAAGAGAAAAACCTATTTCAGAAACGGAGTAGGTTTTTTTCATAGTAAAAAATAAGGAGTATAAGGATGCAAGAACACAAAAAAACAGAGCTTTTAGGTCGAGAAATCACTGGCTTAGTTATTGATCAAAATGAGACTGATTATTTTGTACAAAAGGAAGGGATTGTTTTTCATTGTGCAAAATCTTTAGGAGATTATCAATTAGGCGAACCTGTTCAAGGATTTACTTATGAAAATAAAAAGCATCAGTGGCGTATTATACCAAATCCACCTAAAGTATTACTCGGACATTATCAATTATGTACAGTCACGGATGTAAGACGCGATCTTGGTGTTTTTGTAGATATTGGGCTTTTGGATAAAGATATTGTTGTCTCACTTGATGAATTACCTGATATGCATGCTTTATGGCCTAAGACAGGAGATCGTTTAATGATAACAGTTATTCGAGATGAATTAGGCAGACTTTGGGGAATATTAGCCGAAGATCATTACTTTACTGCATTGGCTCAAAAAGCACCAGAGAGTATTCGTAATCAGAATTTAGAAGCTTTAGTATATCGAACCAAAAAAGTGGGGACTTATCTTATTACAAAAGAGAGATATTTAGCATTTTTACATCCTAGTGAGCGAAGTAGTGAACCTCGCTTAGGAGAACAAGTTGCAGTGCGTGTGATTGATGTTAAAGAAAATGGGACGATTAATGTATCCATGAGACCTAGAGGTTATGAAGTGATTGAAGCTGATGCACAAATGATTTTAACTTTTTTAAATAGAGATCCAAATCACCGATTATATCTTACCGATCATTCGCAACCAGAAGATATTCGAAGACAATTAAATATTAGTAAAGCACAATTTAAACGAGCAGTAGGATATTTATTAAAACATAAGAAAATTCAACAACATGAAACATACATTGAGTTATTTGCTGATGATTTATCAATGAATAAAAATTGAGGTGTATTATGGATCCGACAACATGGCTAGAGCACATTAGACAATCATTACATCATTTTGGTTATAAATTAACACCTCAACGAGAAGCAATTGCCACTGTGCTTCAAGAAACTTCATCAGTATATTTATCCGCTGAAGAAGTCTATTTACAGGTGAAAGCTAAAA
>JASLFJ010000124.1 GCA_030150665.1 Enterococcaceae bacterium | reverse complement strand
TAGAAACTAATGTAAAAATTCCTAATATTGAATATTCGTATATTAGTGATGAATTATCTATACTAGGTTATAAAGAAATTAAAGGAACTTTTTTAACACCAGAAATTTATTCTACTATGTCAGAAGAAGAACAAAATTTGTTAAAACGAGATATTGCCAGTTTTTTAAGACAAATGCACGGTTTAGATTATACAGATATTAGTGAATGTACTATTGATAATAAACAAAATGTATTAGAAGAGTATATATTGTTGCGTGAAACTATTTATAATGATTTAACTGATATAGAAAAAGATTATATAGAAAGTTTTATGGAAAGACTAAATGCAACAACAGTTTTTGAGGGTAAAAAGTGTTTATGCCATAATGATTTTAGTTGTAATCATCTATTGTTAGATGGCAATAATAGATTAACTGGAATAATTGATTTTGGAGATTCTGGAATTATAGATGAATATTGTGATTTTATATACTTACTTGAAGATAGTGAAGAAGAAATAGGAACAAATTTTGGAGAAGATATATTAAGAATGTATGGAAATATAGATATTGAGAAAGCAAAAGAATATCAAGATATAGTTGAAGAATATTATCCTATTGAAACTATTGTTTATGGAATTAAAAATATTAAACAGGAATTTATCGAAAATGGTAGAAAAGAAATTTATAAAAGGACTTATAAAGATTGATTATATAATATATGAAAAGCTATTATAAAAGACATTAGTATTAAATAGTTTAAAAAAATGAAAAATAATAAAGGCTAAAATATATTCAAGAACAAGTTCGTTAGGTCTTACATCCCCTAGCCTAAAGGCGTAGGGGTTTTACGCCCATCTTATAAATATAGAAAAAAGATTGAATGTTAAAAAGAAAAAGGTGATTAGATGACAGGAATGTGTTCGAATGAATGGAATTTACATGATCAAGTGGAGCAATTTTTAACAGAGTATCAAAAAGAGCATCATTTATGGATGATGAAAGGAAAAACAAGTTTTTTAACAGGCACCGTTG
Source organism: Enterococcaceae bacterium (assembly GCA_030150665.1). Lineage (GTDB taxonomy): Bacteria > Bacillota > Bacilli > Lactobacillales > Catellicoccaceae > JASLFJ01. The sequence continues at coordinate 4,588 of JASLFJ010000124.1, read as the reverse complement.
AGCCGCAATGGTTTATTTTATATCACGGCTATTTTATCGCGTTAGAGCTTAAAGCTACGGATAAAAAAAATGTGATGAGCCAGCCAAAATTTAATGTGATGACAGAAATGAGCCGAGCAGGGGGACTGTCGGTTGTAGCTTCTGATTCTAAATTTGTCCGTGATGTATTAAAAGCATGCGCTCATCAAGATGAACAGCAGTTAATAGCTTGGGGGATGCATCAACATCAGACAATGACATATGATGATTATAAAGCGATGGATCAGTATAATTTTATTTTTTAAAGAAAAAATCACTTAGCAAATAGCTAAGTGATTTTTATTTATTGTTATTTTTTTGTAGGGAAACATATTTTTTTGTAAGAAAAATCATGATATAATAAGGAAAAGATTAAATCGTGATGTTTCTAGAGAAAGAAGGAAAGATATGGCTCGGATTAAAACAATTACGCGGGAACAAATTTTAAAAGCAGCTTATGATGTTGTTGCAACTGATGGCTTTGATAAATTTACAGCGCGCAATGTAGCAGCAAAAATGAAGTGTTCTACGCAACCTATTTATTTAGAATTTAAAAATATGGATGAATTGCGTTCTGTACTTTTTGAACAAATTAAAGAACAATTATTAGAATCAACCTTTGCTTGTGAGCATATTGGCGATCCTGTTATTGATTTAGTCATTAACTATATCGAATTTGCAGCCCAGCAACCTACTCTTTATAATTCATTATTTGTACAAGCTCATCAACAACAAGAACTGATTAATGAATTTAGTTATTCTTTATTTGTTGAAAAATTAGAAGAATCAGAGCAGTATCAAGCACTTTCAGAGACCGATCAACAAGTATTATTTTCTTCTACTTGGATTGTGGCCACAGGTTTTGCTTCTTTATCCATTGCAGGACATCTACATCCAACAAAAGAACAAGTCATTCAACTGCTAACTCATTTAACAGATAGTATTTTAAATATAAATTCAGAAACGTCAAAAGCAAATCTTCCAAATGTATGTTGTGCTGAATCATCATAATGGTAAGGTAGTGTTTTAAAGTGAGTATGATTAAAAAAACGTCTTGAGACAATCAAGACGTTTTTTTATTTAGAGTTCGATAAAACTGTGTATTTAAAAATCTAAGCTGTCTTCAGCTTATTGGTAGTGTAAAGGTTAATTTAGTACGCTTTAAGCTTAATAAAAAAAAGACTGTAAATAACAGTCTTTTTTTATTAAAATCATAAAATAATAAATTATAGTTTTTTGTTGTAGAACTCAACAACGAATGATTCGTCAACATCAGGTGTTAACTCATCACGTTCTGGTAAGCGTGTTAAGCTTCCTTCTAATTTATCTTCATCAAATTGTACAAACGCAGGACGGCCTAATGTTGATGCAACAGCATCTTTAATGACTGTTAAGTTTTGTGATTTTTCGCGAACGCTAATCACTTGTCCTACTTCAACATGATATGAAGGGATATCAACGCGACGTCCATCTACTAAAATATGACCATGGTTTACTAATTGACGTGCTTGACGACGTGTTGTTGCTAAGCCAAGACGGTAAACGACGTTATCTAAACGTTGTTCTAATAAGATCATGAAGTTAACACCGTGTTTTCCTTCACGAATTTTTCCAGCTTTTACGAATAAGTTACGGAACTGACGTTCATTCATACCGTACATATGACGTAATTTTTGTTTTTCAGTCAATTGTAATCCATATTCAGATTTTTTCCCACGATGATTCGGTCCATGTTGTCCTGGTGGGTAAGGACGACGAGATAATTCTTTTCCTGTTTCTGATAATGAAATCCCTAAACGACGAGATAATTTCCAACTAGGTCCAGTATAACGAGACATATATTCATTCCTCCAAGAGTATCATTTTTTGGAGTAAAATAACGGATAAAAAGATCCCATACGTACAGTTTATCTTTCAATCTTCACTCATTGCAGCCGTAGTTACACAATTGAACCTCTGATGAGGCGATAAACTGGGGACGTGCTGGTTCTTTTTTGCTGCATTATTTTACACAAATGACATTATAACACAAGAAAAGATAAAGATGCAACTGTTTGTTATCAATTAAAATGAAGAAAAGGCTTAACTTCGATTTATATAATATCTAAGACATATGTTTTAGACTATAAAAACGAAGAGGATAAAGAGAAAAGACACCTAAAAATCTGATTTTTTACTTATTTATTGATATAGAAGGAAAGGAGGGAAGTAGATGAAAGAGCTTAAATCACTGATAGGAAGGTTGCTTAAGACGGCTAAAAAAATGAAAGTCAGTGATTGTTATATTATTCCATATGATCAGCATTATCATATTAAGTTAAGACAAGCTTCAAAAATGATTTTGTGGCAGATGATGTCTAAAAAACATGGCCAGGCGCTGATTGCGTATTTAAAATATATGGGTCATATGGATCTTGCAGAACACAGAAGAGTTCAAACTGGGGCTGCGCAACTTGTTTATCAAAAAGAACGATTTCGCATTCGCTTATCGACGATTGGAGATTATAGACACCGAGAAACGTTAGTTATTCGGCTTTTAGACTTAGCGCATCATTTGCCGAGTACGTGTCTTTTTTTCAGTCAAAAGCAGCAGCTAAATGAGTATGTATGGCTCACTCCTGGGATGTATATTTTTTCAGGACCAACAGGTGCAGGCAAGACAACGTTAATGTACCGATTTGCAAAAGACTTTGCAAAGTCAGGGGCACAAGTGATTTCAATTGAAGATCCTGTAGAAATTATGTGTGATGAGATGATGCAGTTTCAAGTAAATACTGCTATTGGTATGGATTATGAAACCCTTATTCAAGGATGTTTAAGGCATCGTCCGGATCTTTTAATCATTGGTGAAATTAGAGATAGAAACACCGCACAAGTTGCTTTACAAGCGGCACTGACTGGGCACTGTTTATTTGTGACCATTCATGCACTTAGTAAAGAAGGGATTTGGCAGCGACTTTATCAGCTAGGACTAAGTCAAGAAGAGTTGCAGTTTTGTCTTAGAGGATTAATTTATCAAGAGCTGTTACCTGTTTTATCTAAAAATAAAAAAATTAAACAAGCAGCACTATATGATCTGTGGTTTTTACATGATCCAACATCAACAAAAACCAACACATGGAATGATTGGTTAAGAAAGGCGTGGTGTTATGGGGCTATTGATGAACACATACTACAGAGGCGTTGGAAATATTAAGCGGAGACAGCTCACAGTAAAGCAACAAGCTCAACTGCTTCAAGGACTTCAAGATTTGCTTGGACAAGGTTTTTCTTTTCAAGAAAGTTTAAAGTTTTTAGTGATGATAGATAAAAAACTAAGGCCTTATCAAAAACTTATTTACGATAGTTTGCGATCAGGACAAAGTATTGCGATGTTGTTGAAACGTTTAGGGTGTTCTGATCGGGTAGTTTTGGCGTGTTATTTTGCAGAATATCATGGTCATCTTGTTGCTACACTCAAACGACTCGTCAATGATCAAAAACAGATGCAGATGCGAAAAGAGATGTTAAAAAAGGTCACATTGTATCCAAGTATTTTAGGAGGAACATTTCTTATCTTTTTTATTTTGTTTTATCAATATCTTTTACCGAATCTTATGGATAGTTATTTAGAACACCCGAGTATTTATTTAACGGTTTTAAATGCGCTTCCGACGCTTTTTTTTATGTTGAGTCTTTTTATTGTATGTGTCGTGATCGCGATCCATTGTTATATGAAAAAGCAAAGTGCGTTAAAACAAGTTTTCTTGAAGACGCATTTGCCTTATATCGGTAAATTATATCAGTACTACTATACGATTATTTTATCGGAAGAGTGGGGGATGTTGTTAAGTTATGGCATTTCTTTTGACTATATTCAAAAGATTATGCGTTACGGAGTCTCACCGTGGTTAGCAGAGTTAGGCGAAGAGATGCACAGAGCTCTTTATCAAGGTGTTTCTTGGCAGCAACAACTACATCATACAGCCATTTTTTTACCTGAGTTATTTATGATTTTAAAAAAAGGAGATAAACACGGTCAATTAGGAAAAGAGCTAACGATCTATAGCCGTGTATTATCGCAAAGATATTTAACGATATTAGATCAATTACTACAGTGGATTCAACCGATTTGTTTTTTAATCATTGGCAGCTTAATTATTTTAATGTATTTAGCAATTTTCATGCCACTTTATGGAGGGATAGAACAATGGAATGTAGTCATGTAACTATGAAAAAACATAAATATGCAGGATTTACACTTCTTGAGATGTTACTTGTATTAAGTATTATTGCTGTTTTAGTATTATTATTTATTCCAAATATTTTATCGCATCAAAAAGGGATTGATCAAAAAAGTACAGAAGCTTTTCGAAAAAGCATTGAAACTCAAGTCTCTCTTTATTATTTAGAACATGGAGCGTATCCTAAAGCTCTTTCTGATTTATCTCTTACCCCTGAACAGTTAAAAAAAGCTGAAAACTTAGTCCCACCGGTTGATCTTACTCCAGATCTGCCATGAAAAAGAATCCAGCTTATTTAGGATTTTTTTTGATCGAGCAGTTATGGGTGTTAGCCATTGTTTGTTTTT
>JASLFJ010000043.1 GCA_030150665.1 Enterococcaceae bacterium | reverse complement strand
GAAAAACAAGTAACAATTAATGAAATTACATTAAATGAAGGGGATCTTATCTCTGTTGATGGATCTACAGGATATATTTACAAAGATCATATTCAACGTGTTCATCCTGATCAAAATCATGATTTAACAACACTGTTAACTTGGGCTGATCAATTAGCTCATCTTAAAGTTCGTGCTAATGCAGAAACAGTTAAAGATATCCAAACTGCACTTTCCTTTGGTGCTACAGGTATTGGTCTTGCACGTACGGAACATATGTTTTTTGGTGAAAAACGTATGATTGAAATGCGTCGCTTGATTCTATCTGATGATCCAAAACAACAAGAAGCTGCTCTAAAAGCTTTAAAAGAATTTCAAAAACAAGACTTTAAAGCAATATTTTCACTAATCCAAGATAAACCTATTGTAATTAGATTATTAGATCCTCCTCTTCATGAATTTTTACCACATACTGAAGAAGAAATTCGTATGGTTGCTAAACAACTTAATCAACCCGAATATGTTATTCAAGAGATGAATAATGCACTTCAAGAAACAAATCCTATGTTAGGACACAGAGGATGTCGCCTAGGGATCACTCATCCAGAAATTTATCAAATGCAAGTCAGTGCTATTATTGAAAGTGCAATTTCTGAGCATAAAAACGGTAACTATGTTTCCCCAGAAATTATGATTCCATTAATTTCAAATGCTAAGGAACTGAATTATTTAAAACAAATACTAAAACAAACAATAGATCAACACTTATCCCAAGAAGGAATAACATTATCTTATAAAATTGGAACAATGATTGAACTACCAAGAGCATGTTGCATTGCAGATCAACTGGCACAAGAGGCTGAATTCTTCAGTTTTGGAACTAATGATCTAACACAAATGACTTATGGTATGTCTCGAGATGATATTGGTAAATTTATTGCTCGTTATCAAAAACATCATATTCTAGAAAAAGATCCATTTAAAACTATTGATCAAGAAGGCGTAGGTCAATTAATGCAACTAGGCATAAACAAAATAAAATCAGTCTCTCAAACTGCCTCAATCGGTGTTTGTGGAGAAGTAGGTGGCGATCCAGAATCTATTACATTTTTTGAAACATTAAATATTGATTATGTATCGTGCTCACCTTATAGAATTCCTGTTGCAAGACTCGCATCAGCACATGCTGCCATCAAAGATAAATAATAAAAAAAAACCGCTAAGCAGTTTGCTTAACGGTTTTTTTTTTGCTAAATTATGGGTCCACACATAAATTTAGCTCCTAAGAAAACAAATGTTGTTTTCTATCTGCTACAACTATGTAGCATCGACTCATCGCATAAAATTAAGTATACTAGATAATTTATTTTTTGTCTATATAAAGTTACCATTCAATATGAAATGTTCCTAAAGTGTCAATACGTTCAAAGGTATGAGCACCAAAGTAATCACGTTGGGCTTGAATCATATTTGCAGGTAACCGTTTAGATCGAAATCCATCATAGTAAGTAATTGCCGCAGATAATGTTGGAACCGGTATCCCCAATTTAAGCGCTAAACTCACCACATCTCGGACATCTTGATGATACTCATTAATAATCTCTAAAAAGTATGGAGCAAATAATAGATGCTCTAGATCAGGATTTTGTTCATACGCTTCTGTAATTTTCTTTAAAAATTGCGCACGAATAATACAACCTTCTTGCCAAATAGAAGCAATAGCTCCATAATTTAGATCCCATTGATAGTGTTTACTTGCCTCCATTAATTGTGTAAATCCTTGAGCATAACTCATAATTTTACTAAAGTACAATGCTTTTCTAATCTTTTCTTCCCATATTTTATCCCAAGATAAAATATATTCTTCAGGACCTTTTAACAACTGACTCGCATGCTCTCTTTGTGCTTTAAAAGCAGACAAATAACGTGCAAACACAGATTCTGTAATAAGCGGTAATGGAACACCTAAGTCCAGAGCACTTTGACTCGTCCATTTCCCTGTTCCTTTATTACCTGCTTTATCTAAAATCACTTCTAACATCGGATTTCCGGTCAACTCATCTTTTTTGTTTAAAATATTAGCAGTGATTTCCATTAAATAACTGTTTAATTCACCTTGATTCCACTTTGAAAACAACTCAGACATTGCATCATAAGATAAATGAAATCCTCGGTTTAATAAATCATAAACTTCAGAAATTAACTGCATATCTCCATATTCAATACCATTATGCACCATTTTAACATAATGTCCTGCTCCATTAGGTCCAATATATGTCACACAAGGCATTCCTTCTTTTGTTTTAGCAGCAATGCTTTTAAGAATATCTTCCATTTCCTGATATGCCTGATAAGAGCCTCCTGGCATAATAGAAGGACCATGTAACGCCCCTTCTTCTCCTCCTGAAATACCTGTTCCTAAAAATAAAAGATCTTGTTCTTCTAAACGCTGATAACGCTCCATTGTATCTTTAAAAAAGGTGTTACCACCATCTATAATAATATCCCCTGGCTCTAAATATTCTATTAACTGTTGAATCACTGCATCTGTACCACGACCTGCCTGAACCATTAAAATCACTTTACGTGGTCGTTCTAACATTTCCACAAACTCTTGAATATTTTCAGCAAGCACTAAATGTTTATCAGGATGCTCTGCAATAACCTCTTGTGCTCGAGATACCGTTCTATTATAAATCGCAACCCTCAATCCTCTACTTTCTAAATTTAAGGCTAAATTTTTTCCCATAACAGCCATACCAATAACACCGACTTGTTGTTTCATATTTTATCCATCCCTTCTTATATTCATCATCTTATTATAGAAAATAGCATTATCTTAAGATAATGCTATTTTCTATATTTTTATGCTTCTTCGCTTTCTTCTTCTTGCTGGAAATTAAGTTGAACTCCTGGTTGATCTAAAGCAATTTCTGTCACTTCATAAGAAATACGCTCAATGACAGAAAATAAAGGTTTTAATAACATATCTAACTCTTTTTTTGTAAATTCATTGGGACTTTCAACAACACGATCAATAGTCACTAATTGACGAACAACGCCTGATAAATGAAATTCTTGAAATAAAATCATAAAATCAATGCTTAGTCCTAAAACAGAAGCACTGTCTTTTGGAAAATCTTCAACTTCACTCATATCTAAAGGATGAACTCCAACAACGATATTGGTTTCTCTTTCTTCTAACCCCTCTTTAGATACATGTTCATAATGAAATTGCTCTACTAAAACTGGTTGGCGTGTAATATTCATCACTTATCATTCCTTTCTAATCTACATATCTATTATTTATTATCGTTTTATAATCATTTACTTATCAATAATTAAATGATCATCGATACTATAAAGTTCAATTTTTTCAAGATTAAATAAAGATTCATATCGATATCGAACAATACCTATAACATGAGTTTGTGGCACTAAACCTGTTACACGACTATCTTCTGCATCATTTCGGTTATCTCCTAAAACTAAATAATAACCTTGAGGAATTACATC
>JASLFJ010000049.1 GCA_030150665.1 Enterococcaceae bacterium | reverse complement strand
ATTCATTATTCTACAGGAGAAGTCTTTTTTTTAGGACAAGATCGCTTTGCTTCTGTTGAAGACCATTCTATTTTTATGAATAGTTTTGAATATATTGCTCATTTAGGGAATGCATTAGGACCTGTTAGATATTTTTATTGGGATGAGAAGTCTGTTGTTATTTATAAAAACTATGTAGAAGGGTTTCCTGTTTTTGGGATGTATGATCATGGTCAAATTAGTGTTAAAAAAATGATTAATAACCATATTGAAATAAAAACTAATCGAGAAACGATTCAAATTCCTATTCCAAGTGAAGAAATGATTACTCTTTCAAGTACTATGGGGGTTTTAGAAGAACTAAAACAAGTGAATTTTCCATTACAAGAAATAGAAGACATACAAATTGGTTATACATGGCATATGAATAATGAAACAAGTCAAGTTGTAGATTTAATTCCTGAATGGTATGTTAAGAAAAATGGTAAATGGAAAAGCTTAGCACATTGGAAAGAAGAGTGGAAAGGAAAGGAATTGGATCATGAATTTTAGACGTGTAGAAGCGATCTTTTTAGTTGTATTTATCTTTTTGAATATATTTTTATTAAGTATATATTTAACAGGAAAAAGTATGATTGTACATAAGTCTGACATTCAAGGTGTTTATGATGTAGAGAAAAGGTTAGACTCAGAGCATATTACTTATCCAAGCCCTTTAGCAACAGATCATTATGAAGGCTATTATTTAAGTGCTATTCAAGATAACTTTAAAGAGTTTCAGTCATTCATAAATTCTGATAAAATTTATTTAGATCATTATACGTTGTACTACGAATTTGATGAGGAAAACAGACCTGTTTTTTCTAAAAATTCATTAAGAGATGAAATTATTGATTATGTTCATCAGGATATCCCTATTTTAGGATCAGAATATCAATATATCGAGACATTTTTTAATACACCATTACAGCCTATATTTGCTCAAACATGGGAAGATATTCCTTTTTTTGATGAAACAAGTCAATTAAAATTAGAATTAAGTGAGTTACCCAAAGAAAATAATCAACTATATTTAAAAAGTTATACACAAACACATCTCATTCATATTGAACCATTAAGAGAAAAACAATCATTAATTAGTGAAAAAGATGCTATTTTTTCGCTTTATTTAAATAATAAACTTCCTTCGGATTCTATTATTCAGGGAACATTATTAGCATATTCAAGTATTTTTACTGTGCAAGAAAAAATTGTTTATATTCCAGTATGGTTTGTAGCAGTAGAAACACATAAAGATATGATTCAAATTGAAAGGGTTAATGCATTTAATAGTATGGTATTAAGTCAAGGAGTATCTGAAGTTCAGTAAAGGTGGCGATTATGAGTAATAATTTTAAAATGAGTGTACTTGCAAGTAGTAGTAAAGGTAACTCAATTTATGTAGAAAGTGATAAGAAAAAAATTTTAATAGATGCTGGATTAAGCGGTAAAAAAATCGTAGATCAATTAGCAGCTATTCATGTTGATCCTAAAGATTTAGATGCTATCTTTGTCACTCATGAACATCAAGATCATGTGCGGGGTGTAGGGGTATTAGCAAGAAAATATGAATTAGATGTGTATGCAAATACACATACTTGGCAGGCTATGTTACCAATGATTGGTAAAGTGAATCAAAAACAGTGCTATACTTTAGAATGTGGTGTGGAATTAGATTTTGGAGATATGATTATTAAGAGTTTTCCAGTTTCTCACGATGCTGCTCAACCTCAATTTTATCAAATATATGCTGCACAAAAATCACTGGTCATATTGACGGATACCGGATATTGTAATGATTATTTAAAAAAAGAAGTCAAAGGTGCAGATACATATATTATTGAAAGTAATCATGATGTGCATATGTTACGTCATGGAAGTTATCCTTGGAAGATTAAACAGCGTATTTTAGGAGATTCTGGACATTTATCTAATGAAGATAGTGCTCGTATTATGCATGAATTGATTACTGATAATACAAAGCATATTTATCTAGGTCATTTGAGTACGGAAAATAATTTAAAAAGCCTAGCGCATATGACAATGAAACAGTATTTAGAACATAAAGATCATAATATAGATAAAGATTTATTTATTTATGACACAGATCCTTATCAAGCTACTTTATTAACAGATATATAAAAAGGTTCCTAACAGTGAATAAATAAATATTCACTGTTAGGAACCTTTTTATATATATATTAATTTAAAGCAATATTATAAATAGCGTGAGCTACTCCATCTTCTGCATTAGATTTTGTAATATATTTAGCAGTTTCTTTGACTATAGGAATTGCATTTTCCATAGCAACACTGTGTGTTGCAAATTCAAGCATTGATAAATCATTTTCATGATCTCCAATAGCCATGGTTTCTTCAGGTAGAATATTGAGATATTCTGTAAGTTGTTTTAAAGCAATGCCTTTACTTGCTTGTTTATGTAAGATTTCAAAGTAGAAAGGACTGCTTTTTACAGTGTTAAATCGCTCATGTAATGATGTTGGCAATTTTTGAATGAGTTGGTCAATATGTTCAGGATCTGCTACCATCATCATTTTGACAATATTAAGTTCTTCTGTCATCTGATCTACAGGACAATAGATTAAAGGCATTTTTGTAAGATAAGCTTCATGTATAGTATAAGGGCTAATGTGTGTATTTGCTGTGTAAATACAGTCATGATCAATGGTGTGTAGATGAATTTGATGCAGACGTGCTAAACTTTCAATTTCAATGAATTCAGGATAAGTTAAATAGTGAGCAGCGATGATATGTTTGGATAACACTTCTTGAATTAATGCACCGTTATATGTAATGACATAATTTTCATCTTGAGTTAAATTTAGTGTGGTTAATTGTTCTTGAACACCCATTAAAGGGCGACCAGTACAAAGTACAACATGAATACCTGCTTTTTTAGCATCTTGAATGGCTTGATTGACATTCGGGGTAATTTGGTGATTAGGATTAAGTAGTGTTCCATCTAAATCGATAGCAATTAATTTTATAGACATAATAAGACTCCTTTAAATAAAAATTTTTAATTATAAATTGATTTTGAAACTTTATCTTTAGGAAAATAGAAGCGTTTATCATGATATGTTAATCCTACTAAAGATTTAACTAAAGGACTTTTTTGTGATAATTCTGTTTTTGAATCTTTTCCTAAAAGATAGATTGGTGTCTCATCAGAAGCGGGTTTGTAAAAATCATAAGGTAAATCTTTTTCTGACTGCATTGCTGTATAGTAATGAGTATCAAGCCCTTGTTGTTGGATTGCTTCTGTTATATTTTTGAGATATATTTTATTTTGTTGATAACATTTTTTATCGGAAACGTAGTGTTCAGAAAGGCTTAATGATGTAAAAGGACGGCGATTGACAAATCGAAAGGCAAGATCTTTTAAAATCGGATCATTATGATTTTGCCATATTATAAAGTAAGACATTAATATTGTG
>JASLFJ010000146.1 GCA_030150665.1 Enterococcaceae bacterium | reverse complement strand
CCTGTCTCTTTAAGAAAGATACGGCTAATTGTGCGCTCACTTGCGGCGACTTTTTGTGCTAACTCAGAAAGGGGTGGGGCATTTTCCAAAAAATTATAGTGTTGCAAACGATAATCTTGTGGGAGCGTTAAGTAGTGCTCTTCCCGTGGGGCATATTGCAGTTCTTGCCATAGTAGCTGTAGCCAATAGGCTTCTCGAGCCGGCAGTTGCCAATCTGTTTGCCAATCAGCTTGCGCAATCTCTTCTAGAATCGCTTTAAGTAGTGCAGGGCAGCTCCAGGTGACAGGTTTTGCCGGTAGATGAGAGAAGATTTCGGTATCGATATAGATCGAACGGTAGCCGACCACCTCAGTAAAAAAGACTTGGTGGGGATATTGAGGGGGAATCCAGACAATTTTTTGGGGCGGAATGACAAAGAGTTGATCCTTAATCACCACTTTCATACTCCCCTGTTCGGCAAAGAGTAACTGCCCTTTACAATGTTGATGTAGCCCTGAATCGTGTTTCATGAGTCGAGAGGCGATACCAATAATGGGGCGCGCCATATGATCTGGGTTAAATAGAGTATCCGCTTCAATCCATGCCATCAATAAAGATTCCTTAACTCTCTTATCGGAGGGGAAGTGTTGTGCCAGCGGAGAAGATCTATTGCTGACGATTGAAAATATATGAATATCCCCATGCGAATCCTCATACGAATCCCCATACGATTATATGAGTTGTAGAGCATTGTAGAGTAGATTAATGTCTGATTCTATAAAATAGTTGTCATATTTTATAAATATTTCCTAAGAGGGAAGGCGTACGATAGCACTTTATTTTGCAGATGAACTCTATGAAACAGCTATTTTCTCTCTCTCTACCTCTTCTTATTGCATTAATGATGTTTCCACAAGTGGTAGAGACTATCTATAGCCCAGCATTAATCGATATTGCCGATCAGTTTAAGGTGAGTGAAAATCTTGCCGGGCAGACGCTCTCCCTCTACTTTCTATCCTTTGCAGTAGGTATCGTTGTCTGGGGTTATGCGATTGATCGTTTTGGGCGAAGAGGGACAATGATAACCGCTTTAATGATCTATTTTGCCGCTACTTTAGGGGCATTGATCTCAAGTGATTTTACTCAGTTACTCTTTTGGAGAATGTTGATGGCATTCTCTGCTGCGATCGGCTCTATCGGTACACAGACGGTGATTCGAGATCGCTTATCGGGTGTGGCATTACAACAACTATTCTCAACAATGGGGATCGCTTTAGCGGTGAGTCCTATTTTAGGATTATTTCTCGGCGTAATTTTTGTGAGTCTTGCTGGTTATCAAGGAGTATTTCTCTTTTTGATGTTGCTGGCAATTACTTTAATCGCTTGGGTGATACGTTCATTGCCGGAGACAAAGCCGGCAGAAATGGTGCGAGTATCATTTATCGAAACCTTTAAAATGATGATCTTCGATCTAGCAATTTGGAGAGATGCACTATTGATTGCGGGATTTAATATCACGCTATTTGCTTATTATCAGCTCGCCCCTTTTCTCTTTGAAGCGCAAGGTTTATCTGCTCTTTTTGGTGTCAGTGGGATCGCATTGGGTATTGGGGCTTTTCTGGGCGCATATCTGAATCGATATTGGATCAAAAAGTATCATTGGTCAGCAGCGAAGTTATTACAGATCGCCGCCGGACTTCTATTACTTTCTACTACTTTGCTATTTTGCATTGAGCATCAATGGTTCTTCTTCCTGCCGATGATTGGCGTGACGATGGCTTATAGTATTGCTATTCCCAATATTCTGACAGATGCGCTCAACAATTATCGCGATAGATTAGGGAGTGCTGGTGCGCTCTTAGGATTGCTCTACTATATCCTTATTGGTCTTGCGCTCATTTTTGTCGCTGATAGTGGTAATTTAGGAGGGAGTTTAATAGTAGTGAGTCTTTCGATTTTGGTAATGATTGGGATCAGCACTTTTCTATCGAGTCGCTGATAGATCATCGTTTTCTGGTCTGTTTATTAGTTGTGATCGATTGTTTAAGATCAATGGTTTAAGATCAATTGTTCGAGATCAACTGTTAAAGATCGATTATGAATGAGTGATTATGAACGATTATGATCGATTTACTCTCAGATAGGGGGCGCTATACCATTGGTGATCGCCCGGTTGCGTGAGAAGATCTTCCGGCGTGTCGATATCCCAGATAATGCCGGGATCGAAGACGGAGATATTTCGGGTTAACTCCGGTTTTAGGAGCTTTTGCGCACCTAGATCGCCGGTAAGCATTGCCAGTTGAGGGAAGAGCATCGCTTTAAAGCCAACGGGGTGCCCCGACATATGATGAAATTGGGGGCGAATAATGGGATGTTCCGATTTCTCTAAATACCCTTTTAAGAGGATCAAGGTCTCCGATAAGAGATAGGGAAGATCTGCCGGTAGAATAAAGATCCCTTCGAGTGCTCTAAGTGGTGCGAGATCTCCCATTAAGAGGGATTGTGCGGCAATGCCGATACTATCG
>JASLFJ010000110.1 GCA_030150665.1 Enterococcaceae bacterium | reverse complement strand
TACGGTGATGCTGGCCAACAAGGTCAGCAGGTGGCGGTCCGGCAGTTCATTGAGGGTTTGCCCCCAAATAGAATAGATTTAATTGATGATGTTCCTAATGAAAAACTTGTTACATTAGTCACGTGTGATGCAACAGGTGCTAATCGACTTGTAGTGCAAGGTCAATTATTACATAAAACATCACAGGAAAAAGCATCCCAACAAATGATAGAAGCTTTTGATATTGAAACAAATACATATTAAACATAAAAAAATATGTTTTAGAAACCATGAATCACTGATGGTCTTCTAAAACATATTTTTTTTATAAAAATGAAACTATATCACATGTATTTGATAAAAAATGTATTTTTACCGTATTGGTTAAAATATCTGTATAACTATAACTGACTCGTTCAAAAGCATGTTCAGATTGATCTAAAGCGACTACAAAAACAGAAGGATATATTTCTGCAAGAACGCCTTTTCGTTCCACTTGCTTCTTACGTCCCATTTGAATGGTTAAAATAATTGTATTCCCTAATTGTGCTTCTAATATGGCTTTAATTTGTTCTAATGATGTTGGCATATAACCACCTCTTCAAGCAATCATACCATATTTTTCAAATTAATTCAAATAATATACTTTTCTTTGAACTGCCACTATGCTGAAGCCATGGTGGATTTTTAAATACAGAGTGCTATGAAACTCTAATTGATTAGGCTATCTAATACCTTACCTAAGATTGTGAATGTCTTTATTTTTATAGCCCAATATGAATAAAGCTGACTAGATGGTAAAATATCGGCCACTGTTGCCACTTGCTTTCCGTACTCTTCGTGTTTTTATTCCAACATTGCTATAAATTGTGACCAGGATAATTCACTAATAGCTTTGGCTCATTTATATTTTTTCAACATATGAGGTGCTTAAAAAAATTTCAATACCCATCACATCATGGTTTTTAATGATTTCTTGAAATGATAGATATTTTTCTTACTCGTTAGAGCTTACATCTCCTAGTCTAAAGGGAGTAGGGGGTTACGCCCATCCTTATAAAAAAATGCTTTTATTCGATTTTGAATAAAAGCATTTTTTATAGAAAAATAAAAAGCCTTAATGGCTTTACCTATAATGAAATATGTTTATGATCATAACTGTGATACTCTCTAAACAAAAATTTGTCTAGAGAGTATACAGCGAGCTAGACTAAGAAAATTAACATATTTTCCATCATCATAACACTCTAACCTTTAAATTATACGAATTCAATAATTACCATTTTTGCAGCATCTCCACGACGTTGTCCTAATTTAAGAATACGTGTATATCCACCTGGACGATCTGCATAACGTGGTCCTAATTCATTAAATAATTTTTGTAATGCTGATTCAACAATAATTGATTCACCATCTTCATCAATACGCACATCTGCGATTTCATTACGAACAAAAGCAGCTGCTTGACGACGAGCGTGTAAATCTCCTCTTTTTCCTAGAGTGATCATTTTCTCTACTGTAGAACGTAATTCTTTAGCACGTGCTTCAGTTGTAGTAATTCTCTCATTGATAATTAAATCAGTTGTTAAATCACGTAATAAAGCTTTACGTTGACTGCTTGTTCTACCTAATTTACGGTAACTCATCTCTATTCCCCTCCTTTGAAAAATTATGCCTAATTAATGATCATTCCGAAGACTCAATCCTAAATCATTTAATTTAGCTTTAACTTCTTCTAAAGATTTACGTCCTAAGTTACGTACTTTAATCATCTCAGGCTCTGATTTATCAGTTAGTTCTTGCACAGTATCAATGCCTGCACGTTTTAAACAATTATAAGAACGTACAGATAAATCTAATTCTTCAATGCTCATTTCTAGCATTTTTTCTTTTTGTGTTTCTTCTTTTTCAACCATAATATCTGTATTCTGTGCTTCTTCAGTCAGATTCACAAAAATGGCTAAATGATCTGTTAAGATCTTAGCAGCCAAACTGATTGCTTTTTGAGGCTCAATTGATCCATCTGTCCAAAGCTCTAAAGTTAATTTATCAAAATCATCACGATGTCCTACACGTGTGCTTTCTACTTGATAATTTACTCGTTTCACTGGTGTATAGATTGAATCAATGGGTAACACACCAATCGGCATATCTTCTGACTTATTACGATCTGCTTGAACATAACCACGACCAGGTTTTACTGTTAATCTAGCTTTTAAATGATGTCCTTCAGCTACAGTACAAATATATAAATCTTTATTTAAAATTTCCACTTCGCTATCGGTAATAATATCCCCTGCAGTAACTACAGCAGGACCTACAACATCTAAATCTAAAATTTTTTCTTCATCTGCATAAAGTTTCAATGCAAGACCTTTAATATTGAGAATAATTTGTGCAACATCTTCTCGAACACCATCTATTGTTGAAAACTCATGTAGTACGCCATCTATTTGTAATGTAGTTATAGCTGCACCAGGTAAAGAAGATAGTAAAATACGTCTTAATGAATTACCTAAAGTTGTACCATATCCTCTTTCTAAAGGTTCGATTACAAATTTTCCATAATCTGCTGCTTCATCTATTTTGATGACTCTTGGTTTCTCAAATTCAATCATTTATATTACTACCCCTTTCGAAAGCGAAAAGTGTCTATGTTCAATGATGTTTTGAAGTATCATCCCATCCTCTAATTTATCACAAACACCCATTATACGCGACGACGTTTTGGTGGGCGGCATCCATTATGTGGTACAGGTGTTACATCACGAATTGCAGTCACTTCTAAGCCTGTTGCTTGTAATGAACGAATTGCTGCTTCACGTCCAGATCCTGGTCCTTTAACAGTAACCTCAACTGTACGTAATCCATGTTCCATTGCAGCTTTTGTTGCTGCTTCAGCAGCCATTTGTGCAGCAAAAGGGGTTGCTTTTTTGCTTCCTTTAAAACCTAATGATCCTGCAGAAGACCATGCAATCGCATTTCCGTGGATATCTGTAATCATAACGATAGTGTTGTTAAATGTAGAATGAATATGCGCAATTCCTGCTTCTATATTCTTTTTCACACGACGTTTTCTACTTACTTTTTTTGCCATGAAGTTCTAACCTCCTTCACCTATTGATTTATTTTTTCTTACCAGCAATTGCACGTGCTGGGCCTTTACGTGTACGTGCATTATTTTTTGTATTTTGTCCACGTACTGGTAATCCACGACGATGACGCATTCCACGATATGAACCAATTTCCATCAAGCGTTTAATGTTTAAGTTCACTTCACGACGTAAATCACCTTCAACTTTTAACTTGTCTACTTCTGCACGAATTTTATCTGTTTGATCATTCGTTAAGTCACGAACACGAATATCTTCAGAAACTCCTGCATTTTTTAAAATTTGTTGTGCTGTAGTTTTTCCAATTCCATAAATATATGTTAATGAAATAACTACTCGTTTGTCTCTTGGAATATCTACTCCTGCTATACGAGCCATTTTTTTACACCTCCATTATCCTTGACGTTGTTTATGTTTTGGATTTTCACAAATTACCATAACGCGCCCTTTACGACGAATAACTTTACATTTTTCGCATATAGGCTTTACTGATGGTCTTACTTTCATTTTTTTACCTCCCTTATTTTACGGAGTACAATTATTTAAATCGATATGTAATACGTCCACGAGTTAAATCATACGGTGATAATTCAACAGTAACTTTATCTCCAGGTAAAATACGTATATAATGCATTCTAATTTTTCCTGAAACATGCGCTAAAATTTCATGCCCATTTTCTAATTCTACTTTAAACATCGCATTAGGTAACGTTTCAATGACCGTTCCTTCAATTTCAATCATATCCTCTTTAGCCATATATCCTACCTCCTTATCCTTATATTGACTACATTATTATCTGTAAACAATTCATTTATAAAACAATCTTATACTACAACTTAAGTATTTTATCATAAACTGAACAGCTTGACAAGAAGGAGCTTATATGTAAAGAGACTATGAAAATTGAGTTAATAGTTGTTTAATTTCTTCAAAAACAACTTCAATAGGTCGATTACCATCAATTGTGTGTAATACATGTTGCGTATCATAATATTTCAAAATAGGATCAGTGTTTTTTATATTAACCTCTAATCTCTTTTTAACCGTTTCTGGTTTATCATCTTCACGTTGATAAAATTCATGACCACCACAACGATCACATACCCCTTCTACTTTAGTTGGATGATTTATTTTATGATAAGTTGCTCCACAATTTTTACAAATAAAACGTCCAGCAAGACGCTCAATTAATACAGACTCTGGCACATGAATATTAATAACTGCATCAAGCTCTTTATCTAAATCTTTTAAAATTTGTGATAATGTTTCAGCTTGTGCTAATGTTCTAGGAAATCCATCTAATAAAAATCCTTTTGCTGTGTCAGGTTGAGATAAACGTTCTTTAACAATACCGTTTGTGACTTCATCAGGAACTAAAGCACCTTGATCAATAAATGATTTTGCTTGTTTTCCTAATTCTGTTTCTTCTTGCATTGCTTGACGAAACATATCTCCTGTAGAAATATGTGGAATATGATAAGTATCAATAATTTGTTCTGCCTGAGTTCCTTTTCCTGCTCCAGGAAGCCCCATTAAGATCAGATTCACAATGAATCCCTCCTCAGTTCGAGAATAGTGCCAGGGACAATTCCCTAACACACCCTCTTACTTAAAAAAATATTAAGGTAATAAGTTATCATACGGATCTGTAGAGACAAACCCTGTATATTGACGTTTCATCATCAATCCTTCTAATTGTTTTGCTGTATCTAATGCAACACCAATAACAATTAAAAGACTGGTTCCACCTAAACCAATTGAAGGCGGTAAATCCCAAATGCGTTGTGCAATAATTGGTAGTACTGCAACAAGGCCTAAGAAGATAGATCCTACTGTACTTAAGCGAATTAATAATGATGATATATAACGTTCCGTCTCATTACCAGGACGAACACTTGGAATATAACTTCCTTGTTTTTGTAAATTCTCTGCTACTTTTTCAGGATTAACCTGTACAAAAGCATAAAAGAATGTAAAGAGTACAATCAGTATAGTATAAAAAATCGCACCTGGTACCGTTGAGTAGTCAAATAACGTATTAATTACATTATACCATGTTGCCCCTTCATAATTTTTACTAAAAATTTGTAAAATCGTTCTAGGCATTGTGAGTAAAGAACTTGCAAAAATAACAGGTATAACCCCTGCAGCATTTACTTTCAGTGGTAAATAACTGCTTTGTGGTGCTCCTGCTGTTCGTTTCGTATATTGAATTGGTAACTTACGTTCTGCTTGTTGGAAG
>JASLFJ010000108.1 GCA_030150665.1 Enterococcaceae bacterium | reverse complement strand
CTAAAGCATCTAAAATAGATAAATTTTGTTGTTTATAATATGCAGTAATTTCTGCTAAGATTAACATCGCCTGAATAGCATCTTTATCTCTTACAAAAGGTTTTAATAAATATCCATAACTTTCTTCAAAACCAAATAAGAAATGATGCTCTCTAGTATGTTCAAATTCATTAATTTTCTCAGCAATATATTTAAATCCCGTCAATACATTCATTGTTTTAATAAGCTTTGATTTAGCAATTTGGGCCGGTAACTCACTGGAGACAATAGATTTAATAATAACAGAATTTTTCGGTAATGTAGCATGCTTATGATAATAATTCACTAAATATTGTGTAATCAGTGCTGCAATTTGGTTTCCAGTTAATACTTTATAATCTCCAGACGCTGATTTTACAGCTAATCCTAAACGATCTGCATCAGGATCTGTCGCTAATAAAATATCAGCATTCACTTTTTCTCCTAATACTATAGCTTCTTCAAAAGCCTCTTTTTCTTCAGGATTTGGAGAATTTACTGTTTTAAAATCAGGATCTGGAACACATTGTTCTGTTACAAGATTAATATCAGTAAATCCTGCTTGTTTTAACGCAACCTCTCCAATAACATGACCCGTCCCATGTAAAGAAGTAAAAACAATTTTTACTTGATCAGCATAACTATTCAGTAAGTTTTGATCTAAATTGACCGTTTTTAATGCATTTAAATATGCTTGATCTACTTCTGATCCTACGATATGAATATATGGTGATTGATCTTGCATTAACGTATGAATTTTTAATGGATTTTTAATTTTTTTCATATAATGAATAATATTTTCAGCAGCTTCAGGAGGAAGTTGCCCACCATCAGAACCATATAACTTATAGCCATTATATTGAGGTGGATTATGACTTGCAGTGATCATAATGCCTGCAATAGCTTTATGATATCTTACAGAAAATGATAACTCTGGGGTAGGTCTTAAATCTTCAAAAAGGTAACTAGAAATTTCATGATAGGCTAAAATTTTAGCAGCTTCTAATGCAAATTCTTTAGAAAAATGTCTTGAATCATAAGCAATAGCTACACCACGTTTTTTAGCATCTTCCCCTTGTGATATAATCCATTGAGCAAGTCCTTCTGTTGCGTAGCGTATCGTATAAATATTCATACGATTCGTACCTGCTCCAATAATTCCTCTCATCCCTGCTGTACCAAATGGTAAATAATCATAAAATGCATCTTTTTGCCAATCTTCATCTTCTCGTTTTTTTTCCAATTCAACTTTTAAATGATTCGGCATTGATGCCTCATGCATCCACTCTGTATAAGTTTCTTTCCAATCCATTATTCATCCCTCTTTTTTATAAAGTAATCGCTTCATCTTTCAATAAAAAGAAAAGGAGAAACGCACTTGCTTCTCCAAATCAATTATACCATTTCATCTTCTTCATCAAAATCTTCATCAATTTCTGACTCATCAACAATAGTCAATCGTTCATCAACATCATCTAAATCACTGTCTACTTCTATTTCCGATAAATCACTATTGTAAGCAGAGATCTCTTTATTGCTGTTTTCCTCAAATAAATCATCATCTTCTTCAGTATCCATTACCGTATCTTCTGGATCATCATGATTATAATCGATCTCATCATCTGCATAATCAATAAATGCATTAATTTTATTTTGTTGTATTTTTCTAGGAGGAGCATCTTCATCATCAAAGTCTTCTGCCATACTACTGATTTCTTCATCAATAGCATCAATCGGATACCAAGCACGAAGTCCCCAATAATTATCTCCTAACGAAATAAAGCTACCATCAATATTTAAATCTGTATAAAATTGAGGTAACTTTTCACGAATTTCTTGATCTTCTTTATTTAAATATTTTTGAATGGCATTTACTAAATCCGCAAAAGCCATTACTTCACCTTGTTGTTGTAAAATAGCATATGCTACCTCAATTAATGATAATTCTGAACGATCAATACCTTCAAATAGTTCTAATTCCACACACAATCTTCCTCTCTTAATCATGGAATATCTTCATATAAACACTTATTTTATAATACAATAAGAAGATTGAAAAAATCAATGTTTTTTATATTGATAACTCAGTAAAAATTCTACCTCACTCCATAATATATCATACTGATATAATTTGTAATTCAGCTCAATTTTACCATGTTCTTCTCCATTTTGCCATCTTACATGATTTGCTACAACATCAAAGTGAAATATTCCATGCTCTGTTGGAAATTCAAACAATGTTTTTTTATTTTCTTGCAATAATAATGTATGTCGCATATTAGGTAAATATCTCACTAATTGCACAGTGTTAGGAGTATGATGATGTTGAGATAACACGACACGTTCTCTTAATTGTGTAGTATCGGATTGATGCTCATAAGTTAAATATATTTTTTGTGCTTTATTAGACAACTGAGCAACAACTTGAAATTGTTCTTCTACCGCTACCTCACGATGTTTCTTATCAATATCAAATTGAGTTAAAGAAACATGAGCGTCTACTAATTGTGATTTATGACTCATAATAAACTCCTTACCTACTCAACATTTTTTTATCATCAACAAATAAAATATCATGACTCTATTGCTATGATCGGCTAGTAGCATCCGAGCACAGTGTCTTTACTGCTTGAGCGATACTTTTCTCATTAGGTACTGCTAGCTTCTCTAATGA
>JASLFJ010000045.1 GCA_030150665.1 Enterococcaceae bacterium | reverse complement strand
TATTCAGCATCTTCATAAAAAAGTTCATAAAAATCTCCTAAACGGTAAAATAAAAAAGTATCTTGATAATCTTTTTTAATCGATAAATACTGTTCCATCATCGGTGTAACTTTTGATGTACTCATTGATCTTTCCCTTCTTTAATCATTGTAAACTGGTCTTTGATACGTTGATTTAACTGCTCTTCAATATCTTTTATAAAATACTGAAGTATTTCATTAGCTTCATAAAGTGCAGATTGATACGCTAAAACAACAGGATCTTGATACAATGCTTCTTGGGTTTCACTAATTTTTTTATCAAAATAATCAGCAGCTCTATTTTTTTCATAATGTTCTGCATGAACCCATGACTTTTGATAATATTTCAACAAATCTATATGCTGATTGAGTGATTCTAACATATTTATTTGTCGTTCACAGTGTTGATAGTGTTTGATGACGGGAAGTTGCTGTAAATCTTTTGTAAACTGCATTAAAGCAGCTAATACTGTTGGTTCTAATTCTACCATTTAATTACACTCCTTTAAAATCCATAGTCTTCAATAATGGTATCTGCATGAATACGAACTGCTTTACCCGTTTTATCATCAATATCAATAACACAATAAGAAAGAATGACGGGTCCTTGTTCTACAACTTCAAAGCGTTGAGGTCTTGCAGTTAAAAACCGCTCAATTACAGCTTCTTTTTTCATTCCTAAAATAGAATCATAAGCTCCTGTCATCCCAACATCTGTTAAAAAAGCAGTTCCCTGTGCTAAGATTCTCGCATCATTAGTTTGAACATGAGTATGCGTGCCAATAACTGCGGAAACTCTGCCATCTAAATACCAAGCAACTGCCATCTTTTCACTCGTAGTCTCACCGTGGATATCTACAAAAATAATAGGGGTTTTTTGAGATATTTCTGTGATTAATTGATCTAAACAAGGAAATGGATCATCAATCATTTGATTCATAAATGTTCTAGCTTGAATATTGATCACACCGACTTTAAATTGATTAATTGTTACAATGGTTGACCCTTGCCCTGGCGCATGATTTGGAAAATTACTTGGACGCAATAATTTAGGCGCTGTATCAATAAATTCATAAATTTCTCGGTGATCCCAAGCATGATTTCCTAAAGTTACTACATCAACACCATCTTGTAAAAATTTTTTATAAATTTTTTCAGTAATACCTCTTCCAGATGCAGCATTTTCTCCATTTAAGATCGTCAATTGTGGATGGTACTCTTGTTTTAATTGAGGTATGTATTTAGTAACTGCTTTTCTACCTAAAGAACCAACAACATCTCCAATAAATAATAATCGCATCATACTTATTCTCTTCTTTCTCTAATTAAATTATACACATCAATAACATGAAATGATGCTTATTTTCTTTATATAAAGTCTTCATTTATAAAAAGAAAGAACATAATCTAATAAGATAGATATGTTCTATACTTTTTTATCTTCTATTAACTCTTGTTTGATCTCTTGTAAGCATTGAATTTCTTCATCAGATAACATGCGCTGAACTAATAAATCTGGACGTTTAAGATAGGTTTTCTTTAACGCTTCTTTTTTACGCCACTGTTCAATGCGTTGATGATGACCACTTAATAATACTTTAGGTACCCTTTTACCATCAAATTCAGCCGGTCGTGTATATTGTGGATATTCCAATAAACCTGTAGAATGAGACTCATCAACAATAGAATCATCATTACCTAAGACTCCTGGCAACAATCTAACTACCGCATCTGTCATTACCATAGCACCTAATTCGCCACCTGTTAAAATATAATCACCTAAAGAGATTTCGTCTGTAACATAATCACGAATACGCTCATCATACCCTTCATAATGACCACAAATAAAAATAAGATGCTCTTCTTGAGATAACTCTTCAGCTAAAGATTGCGTAAATGGTGTTCCTGAAGGATCTAATAAAATGATTCTTGCTGATTTTCGATCTTGTTCTGCTTGTTGGATCTCTGTCAAACAGTGAACAATCGGTTCTACTTTTAAAACCATACCTGCACCCCCACCATAGGGATAATCATCTACTGTTTGATGTTTACCAACAACATATGCTCTAAAATTATGCGTATCAATCTGTACGTATTGATCTTGTTGTGCTCGTTTTAAAATAGAATGTGAAAACACACCTTGAAACATTTCAGGAAATAAAGTTAAAATATCAATTTTCATCATCAATCAAACCTTCTAATACATGAATTATAACACTTCCTGAATCTAGATCCACAGATTGGACAACATCTTCAATATAAGGAATATAATGTGCTTTTTTATCTCCTTGAACAACCCAAACATCATTAGCTCCTGGAGATAAAATTTCTGTAATCGTCCCTAATAGTTCTTGATCTTCTGTAAATACCTTTAAACCAATAATTTCATGATAATAATACTCATCTTCTGATAATTCTTGAATATCTTCTTTAGCAACTCTTAACTGCCCATCACGAAATTTTTCTACATCATTAATAGAATCAAACCCTTTAAAATGAACAATATCAAAATTTTTATGACGTCGATGAGATGTGATTTCCACTGTTAAATCTGTACCATCTGTTAACAGTAAGTTTAACTGATTCCCTTTTTTATACCGTTCCTCTCTAAAATCCGTTGTAGAGATAACGCGAACATCTCCTTTAATGCCCTGGGTATTAACAATTTTCCCAACATTTAAATACATGACTTAAACTCCTTATCTTCTGATTATACCTTATTTTATCTTATTTTTTTTATAATTGCTATCTAAATAATAAAAACAGTTTAAATAGATCATCTATTTAAACTGTTTTTATTATTTATTTTTTATT
>JASLFJ010000002.1 GCA_030150665.1 Enterococcaceae bacterium | reverse complement strand
TAGTTCCCACCGCTTTTGCTGATTTACGAAACGCTTTTTCTGGTGTATTTCCATCTTGATACATCGCATATAAAATACGTCGCTGAACAGGTTTTAACCCATCTCTAATATCAGGAAGAGCTCTTTCTTGAATAATATATTTAGAATATCTACCAAAGCGATCTCCCATTACATCTTCTAATGACAGTTCTTGAATTCGCTCCTGATTTACCATAAAATTCTCCTCACTTTGCTTTATGATCTAAAGTCTCTTCTAATAACGTATCGGTTTCATCAAGTGAAAATTGTACATTTTGTTCAATCCACTGTCTTCTTGGAGCGACTTTATCTCCCATAAGGGTACTTACTCTACGCTCTGCCTGCACGACATCATCAATACATACGCGAATTAATGTTCTCGTCTCAGGATTCATCGTCGTCTCCCATAGCTGATCTGCATTCATCTCTCCAAGCCCTTTATACCTTTGTATTTGATAACTGCCTTTAATCTGATCTAAAATTTCTTTTAATTCTTGATCGGTCCAAGCATAGTTTAATTCAGGTTGTTTTTTAGATCCATAAGTGATTTTATAAAGGGGAGGTAAAGCAATATAAACTTTTCCAGCTTCAATTAAAGGACGCATATATCGGTAAAAAAATGTTAATAATAAGACTTGAATATGTGCTCCATCTGTATCTGCATCCGTCATAATAATCACTTTATCATAATTACACTGCTCTAGCGAAAAATCGCTACCTACACCTGCCCCAATCGCATAAATCATTGTTTTGATCTCTTCATTTTTCAAAATATCAGGAAGTGTTGCTTTTTCTGTATTAATCACTTTACCACGCAGTGGCAAAACGGCTTGAAAAAAGCGATCTCTTCCTTGTTTAGCAGACCCTCCAGCAGAATCTCCTTCAACTAAATAAAGCTCATTTTTTTGTGGATTTCTTGTCTGAGCAGGAGTTAACTTACCAGATAATACTGTCTCTCCTTTTTTCTGTTTTTTACCCAGTCTGCTTTCTTCTCTTGCTTTTCTTGCAGCTTCACGTGCTTCACGTGCTTTAAGAGCTTTTGTTAAAATAGTCTGTGCTTCTTCAGGGTGTTCTTGAAGATAAAAATACAGCTGGTCACTAATGACAGTCTCAACAACCGTTCTAGCAAGTGGACTTCCTAATTTACTTTTTGTCTGACCTTCAAACTGTAAAGCATGTTCTGGAATACGAAGCGAAAGCACTGCTGTAAGCCCTTCTCTTAAATCAGTTCCTTCTAAATTTTTGTCTTTTTCTTTTAATAATCCTATCTTTCTCGCATACTCATTAAATACTTTTGTTAAAGCGGTCTTCATTCCTACTTCATGTGTGCCACCTTCTTTTGTACGTACATTATTAACAAAAGAAACTACATGTTCTGAATAACCATCTTGATATTGCATCGCTAAAGAGACAGATAACTCCTCTTTAGCTCCTTCAAAATATAAAACAGGGCTGATCGTTGTTTTATCTTCATTTAAGTAAGCCACAAAAGACTGAATTCCTTCTTCATAACAAAATATCTCTTGTGTATCCGTGCGCTCATCGGTCAGTACAATTTTTGTACCTGCAAGTAAAAAGGCCGTTTCTCTCAAACGTTCTGCAAGCGTTTGATAAGAAAACTCTGTTGTTGAAAAAATTTCCGGATCTGGGACAAAAGAAACACGCGTTCCATTAGGCTGATCGGTCGGACCAACATGAACTAACGGTGTTTTCGGTGTACCCCCTTGATAAAAAGACTGTTCATAACATTCATGATCTCTTACAACAGTGACTGTCAGCTCTTGAGATAATGCATTAACAACACTAGCTCCTACTCCATGAAGTCCTCCGGAGGTTTTATACCCGCCTTCTTGGCCAAATTTTCCACCAGCATGAAGTACCGTAAAAATAACTTCAATCGTTGAACGTCCCGATTTATGCTGTCCTACTGGCATACCTCGCCCAAAGTCTTGAATGGTAATACCACCATTTTTATGAATCGTAACTTGAATCTTAGAACCATATCCCGCTAAAATTTCATCAACTGCATTATCTACAATTTCATAAACTAAATGATGCAATCCCCGATGATCCGTAGAGCCAATATACATTCCTGGACGTTTTCTAACCGCATCTAATCCTTCTAGCACATGAATTGCATCATCATTATACGTTGTATGACTCTTTTGCTCCTTCATTAGACTAACTCCTTTTATTATCTATCAAACAGATTATCTATATTTTATTACTTTCATATTATACCTAACCGATTATATCCCTATTCTACTTAGGATACAAGAAAAACTACTGAAGTCTCCAGTAGTTTTTATTCCATTTACTTTTTCTTTGGATTTAGCATTAATTTTTTCTTTTTATCTCGAACCATCATTTGATCAAATCCACTACCAAAAACATTTTGTACATCATTAACAATCATAAAGGCTTTAGGGTCAATTTCTTCAACAATACGGCTGACTTCAAGGAGTTCTTCTGGCTCTATAATTGTAAATACAATTTTCATTGATTGTCTAGAATAATACCCTTCACTTTCTAAATACGTAATGCCACGATCAACTGCTTGTTCTAAGCCATAAGCAATGGCTTCATACTGCGCAGAAATAATCATGACCGATTTTCGAGGATGCGCTCCTTCAATAATATATTCAATAGCTTTGACACTAATAAAAACTGCCATTAATGTTAAAAACATCCGTTCTAATCCGATTACAAAAGCTGCTGGAATCACAACTAATAAATCAATCGCAAAGATTGTTTTACTTTTAGGAATAGAAAAATATCGATCCATAATATTTGCGATGATAGTACTACCTGCTGTTGTGCCATTTCCTTGATATACAAGACCCACACCGGTTCCCATAAATAGACCTGTTGCTAAAGAGGCAATCACCGTATTATGAAATACCACCCCATAAGGAGCTAATAATCTTAAAAAGATTGAAGTCATAATAATAACAAAAATTGTGCGTATCATCGTTTTTTGTCCGACAAAACGCCATCCAATAATAATCAAAATACCATTTAATACCATATTAGAAAGTGACGGAGCAATACCAAAAATATAATAAAGTAGCATAGATAAACCAAAAATACCACCTTCAGAAAGCTGGTTTGGAATTGCCCATATATTTACTGAAGTCGCACATAAAAATGCACCTAATACTAAAAAGAAATTTTCTAAAGACCATATTTTTTTCACTTATCTACACTCCTTACATAACTATAATATAAATTACCATAAATAAAAGAACCTGTAATAGACTCCTAGGTTGTCTATTACAGGTTACTTTGTTCTCCATTATGCCTCTTTGTTTAGCACATCTTTCCCATCATAGTGACCACAACTTGGACACACGTGATGACTTCTTTTCATATCACCACAATTTGGGCACTCATTCATACCAGGAATACTTAATTTATAATGTGTACGTCTTTTTGCTTTTTTAGCTTTTGATGTTCTTCTTGCAGGTACTGCCATTTCCCTACACCTCCTTTTAAACTGATAACTCTGTCCCTTAATTAAATTATCATACTCTATCTAATTCTTCAAGATGAAATTACAGATTTCTATAAATCTTTATGATCTTGAGAATCATCGGACAGATCATTAAGTAGTTGTGATAACCCAGCAAGCCTTGGATCGACTTCTTGTTGTTTTTCTTCTTGTCTTTTTTGATACTCAGTCTCTGTTAAAACTTCCCAAAATTCACCATGAGGTAACTGGGCATCTTCTGCCTGCTCTTGTTCAGTTAAGACTTGAGATGGAATCGCAAGTAAAATATAATCAACAATCATCTCTTTAATATCAAGCTCTCTTTGTTCCATCACAGAAACCGTCCAAGGACTGTCTTCTGAGGTACTTACTTGATGAAACTGCTCTGGCGTCTGATAAAGTTCTTCTGCAACAATATGAATCGGTAGCGTTACAGGAGTTAACGAACGCGTTGAAGGTAACGTTAGTGTCGTTTTACAATCAACACTTACTAAATATCCTTGATCTAAAATATTAATCATACCAGAAATAGTTACTGTTGATACATCCATAATATCACTACATCTAGATACTAATTCCTGCTTTAAATCTACTGTTTCTTCAAACGTAAACGGCGTAGTCGAACGCTCAATTGTTGTCAGATGCCACTTCATCATTCATCACTCCTACTTCAATTAACAACAAAATTCATTATACGCATTTTTCTAGGGGTTGTCAATGTATTTTTCTTGACACCTTATATACCTAACAACATAAACAAAGAAGTATAAATTTCCATATTTTTCCATATATCATCTAAATACATATACTCATCTGCATTATGCGCAATCCCTTTTTGTCCTGGAAATGAAGGACCAAAGGCTAAAATATGAGGGATCGTTCTAGCATAAGTAGCTCCTGTAGTTGTTACAGGTGTCCCATCTAAATGAGTACACTGCTCATAAGCTTCTTGCATATAGGTTACTAATTGATGATTTTTAGGAAATAAAGTGGAAG
>JASLFJ010000105.1 GCA_030150665.1 Enterococcaceae bacterium | reverse complement strand
GATAAACGTGATTATGTTTCAAAAGTTATTTTCTTTTTAAATTATAAAGCGAGTAATAAGATGCCGTCTGATAAAGAGTTTAAAGATGCACTAATGTATCAACCTATTTATAAAAAGACAATTTGTAAATATCTTCTTTTATCCATTGAAAATTCTTCAAAAGAACAAATTCATAGTGATCATTTAACAATAGAGCATATTTTACCACAAAAAGAGTATGTAGAAAGTTGGCAAAATGAATTAGGAGAAGATTATGATAAGATATATGAGCTTTATTTACATACCTTAGGTAATTTAACAATTACTGGATACAACAGTGAACTTGGAACTAAATCGTTTCAAGAAAAGAAAGCCTTTTTTAAGAACAACTCTAAGGCTAATATTTTAAATCGAAGTATTATTGCTGCAGAAACATGGAATGAATCAGTCATTTTAAAAAGAGCAGATGAACTGTCTGATATTGCACTACAAAGATTTCCTTATCATCAAGATGGTTATCAAGAAGTAAATGATCACGAAGTAAGCTATAGTATTGATGGAACTGTGGATTTTTCTTATAGAAAACCTAGAGCTTTTGTCTATCAAAATGAAATATATCCGGTTCAAAATTGGCGTGGATTACTCCATACATTTATGGAGATTAATTATGAGTTATATCCACAAAAGCTGCAATCGCTAGCGAGTAGTAACTATTCTTTAAGTAATTCGAAATATACTTATTTAACGTATCATCCAGAATCGTTACGGCAATTTGCAGAAATTAAAGATACCGGTATTTTTTATGAAGTCAATTTATCTGCGAATAATCTAATTTCTTTTGTTCGTTCAATTGCTGAATGTTTAGGAGAAGATACTGATGCGATACAGGTTTATTTAGCATCTAAGTAAAAGCATTAAATAAGTCTAGCAGTTTTGAATGGGTGACATAGATGATGTATGTTGTAATGGAACCCTTTATAAATAATATGAGAGCGTAAAAGATATGGTAAGCATCCATATTTTTTAACGCTTCATACTTAATCTTCATATAGAACCTTTTATATCATAGAGATAAAGAAGAGTTAAGCTTTATCTTAGATCATGCCGATAACTTAAGCTGCACAGGTTAGTACCGTGATGTAACTTTTAGATGATTTAGATAAAATAAGCACGTAAAAGAAAGGTTGAAACGTTCTTTTACGTGCTTATTTTGATATAACGGATATCTTTTTATCGTTAGATAATGCCCATACCAACTAGCATCCCTAAAATAAAGGAGATAAGCCACAGTGTCCAAACCCCTAAACTAAATTTGTTGAACTGTTGTTTGGCCTTCTCACTTCCTTTATAGTACACCCATAGTGCCCAAATAAAATGAATGGTCATCAGACCTAGCGCTAAAGCTCCTGTAATTTGATGCATCCCAAGTTGTGATCCACCATGTTCTTTAGCGATATTACTCATTAAGCTAGTTCCTGTGGAGTCAAAAATTAAACCCCCAAGAAAGAACCAAAGATGTTTTTTTTGAATCGTTCCGGTTTTCTTTTCTCCAAAAACACCAAGACTGTAAAGTATTAATGCAATAATCATCGCAAGACTGGCAAAAATTAGTTCGGTACTCATTAGATTCCCTCATTTCTTTTTTTATTTATGTTTATTATAATCGAAGGGTGACACTTTGTCACTATTTTATTATCTATTTTTTAGGTCACGAGGATGAGGGACTTATTATTCGTAGGTTATAAAAAAGTATTTGTAGCATAAGATATCAATAAAAAAATTAAGATTCAAATTGTCTTAACGCGGTATTCAGTGGTAAAATAACGGTGTGATGAAAAAATATTTTTTGGAGGAACACTTATGAAAGTAAGCTTATTTCCAAGCTGTGTAGTCGACTTAATGTTTCCAAATGTCGGCATTGCGATGGTAGAAGTGTTGGAGAGATTAGGATGTGACGTTGATTTTCCAGACCAACAAATCTGTTGTGGACAACCGACTTATAATAGTGGTTATGCGAAAAAAAGTCGGGCAACACTCATTAACCAAATTGAAGCGTTTGAACATTCAGAATATGTTGTAGGAGGTGCGGGCTCTTGTGTCGGGATGCTTAGAGAATATCCGCATTTACTGAAAGATGATCCTGTTTATTATCCAAAAGCGGTAGCGCTTGCAGAAAAAAGTTATGAATTTAGTCAATTTATTTACCGCGTATTAGGCTTAACAGATGTCGGTGCGTGTTTAGATGGAAAAGCGACGTATCACAGATCATGTCATATGACGCGAATTTTAGGCGAGCGTGAAGCTCCATTTGTGTTATTAGATCATGTGAAAGGGCTTGAGATGATTCCGTTAGGACATATTGAAAATTGTTGTGGGTTTGGAGGAACATTTTCTGTAAAAATGCCGGAAATCTCAGAACAGATGGTTACCGAGAAGATGAATGATGTGATCGCAACAGGTGCTGATATTTTAATTAGTGCGGATATGGGTTGTTTAATGAATATCGGTGGGAAGTTTAACCGAGACGGTAAACCTATTAAAATTATGCATATTGCAGAAGTGCTGAACTCTAATGTTGATCTTAATCGGCTTCAAAAAAGAAATGAGGTGGAATAGATGGGCTTAACAACAAGTACAAAACCGTTTAAAGAACGGATTGAAGAGAGTAAACAAGATGTTTTTATGCAGCAAGCAGTAGCAAAAGCACAAGATGCGCAGTGGATTAAACGTGAAGCTGCACGAGAAAAATTAGGAAACTGGCAAGCGTGGCGTGATTTAGGAGAAAGTATGCGTCAACATACGATTGCTTATCTTCCAGATTATTTAGAACAATTCAGTGACAATGTCGCTAAACAAGGCGGACATGTTTATTTTGCGCAAACGGCAGAAGAAGCCAATCAATATGTGAAACAAATTGTTTTAGAAAAAAATGCGAAAAAGATTGTAAAATCTAAATCTATGGTGACAACAGAAGTTGATATTGATCCAATGTTATTAGGGCTTGAAGGCGTTAGTGTGATGGAAACAGATTTGGCAGAATTTATTTTACAGATGGATGATTGGGATGAGCCGTCACATATCGTTTTTCCAAGTATTCATAAAAACAGAGAACAAATCCGAGCAGTGTTTGAGAAAAAATTAGGCTATAAAGGTGACAATGATCCTGTGAACCTTGCGCGTTGTGCTCGTGCAGAGATGCGTAAGTTTTTCTTAGAAGCGGAAATTGGGATTACGGGATGTAATTTTGCGATTGCAGATAGTGGTATGATTAACCTTGATACGAATGAAGGAAATGCGGATTTAACGATTAGTATTCCTAAAACCCAAATTGTCTTAATGGGGATGGAACGGATTGTACCTTCAATGAAAGAAGCTGAAGTGCTTGATAACTTGCTGGCAAGAAGTGCAGTTGGACAAAATTTAACAACGTATGTCACTTTTGCAGGAAGAAAACATGAAGATGAATCTGATGGTCCTGAAGAATTTCATATTATTATTTTAGATAACGGTAGATCGAATGCATTAGGCACTGTATTTCAATCCGTACTTCAGTGTATTCGCTGTGGTTCTTGTTTAAATGTATGTCCTGTATATCGTCATATTGGGGGACATGGGTACGGATCGATTTATCCAGGACCGATTGGTGCGGTACTTTCTCCTGTATTAGGTGGATACAAACAATTTGGGGAACTTCCGTATGCTTCTAGTTTGTGTGGTGCATGTACTGAGACGTGTCCTGTGAAAATTCCGTTACATGAATTATTAATTGAGCACCGTAAAGTCATGACCGATGAGCTTCATATGAAACGTGGATTTGAAGATTTTCAAATGCGTCTTATTGGGACAGGAACAGCTTCTCCATTTTTATTTAATACAGTACTACGAATGGCTCATTTTGGGTCAGGATTTTTAAGTAAAAAAGAAC
>JASLFJ010000102.1 GCA_030150665.1 Enterococcaceae bacterium | reverse complement strand
CCAACAAATTTAATAGGTTTGCCTGTAACTGATCGGATAGATAAAGCTGCCCCACCTCTAGTATCCCCATCTAGTTTTGTAACAACAACACCTGTGATATTTAATCGTTGATTAAATGTTTCAGCCACATTAACAGCATCTTGTCCAGTCATTGCATCAACAACGAGCAAAATATCATTAGGTTGAGCAACTGTTTTAATATCTTCTAACTCTGTCATCAAATGATCATCAATATGTAATCGTCCTGCGGTATCAATAAGTACATAATCAGATCGTAGCTCTTCTGCACGCTTTAATCCATGTTTTACAATATCTACAGGATTTACATCTGTACCTTCTTCAAATACTGGAATATCTAATTGATTTCCTAACACCTTTAATTGTTCAATCGCTGCTGGACGATAAACATCAGCAGCAATCATTAAAGGACGTGCTTTTTCGTTTTGTTTTAAATAATTAGCAAGTTTTCCTGCAAATGTTGTTTTCCCTGCCCCTTGTAATCCAACAAGCATAATAATGGTAGGAATTTTAGGAGATTTATTTAAAGCAACCGTCTCACTTCCTAAAACTTCTGTTAATTCTTCATTAACAATTTTAACAATTTGTTGAGCAGGAGTTAAACTATCTAAAACTTCAACACCCACAGCACGTTCACTTACTTTATCTACAAAAGATTTAACAACTTTAAAATTAACGTCAGCTTCAAGTAAAGCTAAACGAATTTCTCGCATCATTTCTTTTACATCTTGTTGCGATACTTTTCCTTTTTTACGTAATTTTCCCATTGCGGCTTGCAGACGTTCTGTTAAATTTTCAAATGCCATAATTTTTTGATTCTCCTTAATTTAGTCTTCATCTAATTCAATAAGTTGTTCTATATAACGCATTAATTTTGGATCTTGATATTGTTTAGTAACATACATTTGTAATTCTGTAAGAAGTTGTGAACGAATAATAAAATCAGAGTATAAATGTAGTTTTTTCTCATAAGATTCTAAAATATGCTCAGTTCGTTTAATATTATCATATACTGCTTGACGGCTAACATTATAATATTCTGCAATTTCTCCTAATGAGTAATCATCTGCATAATAAAGCTCCATATAATTCATCTGCTTTTCAGTAAGCAGTGTTGCATAAAATTGAAATAAATCATTCATTCGATTCGTTTTTTCTAATTGCATGATATCATAATCCTTTGTCATGAATTTTTTATATAGATATATATGGTGAAAAAGCAGATGGTTAAGTGCTAAACTTAGGCATCTGCTTTTTTATACTATATAGAATGTTTAAAGACTTGATTATTTTTCACAAAATAGTCAATTCCTGAATAAACAGTAAAAAATAAACTAACATAAACCATTATATTTGCAAATGGAATGCCCATATTTTGAAATATTGCATTATTTAACATTAAAAAGATAATGGCTAACATTTGTGTTGCTGTTTTAATTTTTCCAGGCCATGCGGCAGCTAATACTTCTCCATCTAATTCAACAATTAATAAACGCAATCCAGTAACTGCAAGTTCTCGGCAAACAATAATCGCAACAATCCAAGAAGCAATTTTATGCTGACCAACTAAAATAATCAGTGCTGTCATGACTAGCATTTTATCAGCAAGGGGATCTGCAAATTTGCCAAAATTTGTCACCAGTCCTCGTGATCTTGCAATATGTCCATCTAACCAATCTGTAATACTAGCAACAATAAAGATGAGTAATCCTAAAAATTGGTTTCCCAAAATCGGTGTTCCTAAAATAGAAATAACATCCAATTGATTAGGTAATAGCACAACTAACATAAATACGGGAATTAAAAAAATACGCAACAGTGTCAGTTTATTGGGTAAATTCATAATAATGCTCCTTATAATATTTAAAATTTATTTAGGAATGAATGGAAACATGTTCTAATTCTTGTTTAAAGAAAGGATTAATAATTCTAATATAAGTTCCTTTCATACCTAAAGACCGGGATTCAATAATACCTGCAGACTCTAATTTACGAAGGGCATTTACAATTACAGAACGAGTAATCCCAATACGATCTGCAATTGTTGATGCAGTCAAACGCCCCTCATCACCATTTAAAGCATCAAAAATAGCTTTTACTGCTTTTAACTCACTAAAAGAAAGGGTACTCATTGCCATTTGAACATTTGAAAGTTCACGTAGTTGCGCCTCTTTTTTTCGGGATTTTTGATTCAACATTTCAATACCTACAATAGTCGCTGCATATTCTGATAAAATGAGATCCTCTTCATGAAATGTTTGATCAATACGTCCTAAAATAACTGTACCTAATCGCTCTCCTGCACCGTAGACTGGAACAATGGTAGTCATGGCATGAGGTTCAATTTCTTCAAGTTCAACAGGAAACACAGTGCGATCATCTTGAATAGGGATATTAGATTGGGTTTGATACACTTGATTGATATTCATCAAATAGTTTTTTGGAAATTGTTGATGTTGTAACATATAATTAATACGATCATTATTCACATTATAAATAACGGTATAACCGACAACAATACCTTCATGCGTTATAATATAAACATTAGACGTTAAAATTTCTGCTAAAATTTTAGACATCTTATAAAAGGGTAAATCATGATCTTCTGCAACAATATTTGTTTGTTGCAGAAGTTGACTCATGCGTCTTGTTTTTTCTAATAATGACATATCAAGCCTCTTTTCTAAAGTCTCTCCTTACTACTTTGCTCATTGAGTTCACTTTATAAAATATAGCGCGTCAAATCTTGGCTTTCTAAAACATTATTGAGCTTCTCATTAACATAGCCTTCTGTAATAGTGATTTCTCCCATTTGCATCTCTGCTGAAGCAAATAATAAATCTTCTAATACTTTTTCCAAAATCGTATGTAAACGACGCGCACCGATATTGTCTGTATCACTATTTACATCATAAGCAATTTGAGCCATTCTTTGAATTGCATGTTCATCAAAAGTAACATCAATACCTTCTGTTGCTAAAAGTGCTTGATACTGTTTTAATAAAGAGTTATTAGGTTCTTTTAAAATGCGAACAAAATCTTCTGCTGTTAAATCATTAAGTTCTACACGAATTGGAAATCTTCCTTGAAGTTCAGGAATTAAATCACTAGGTTTACTTAAGTGAAAGGCTCCTGAAGCAATAAATAAAATATGGTCAGTTTGAATAAAACCATATTTTGTATTGACTTGAGAACCTTCAACAATAGGTAAAATATCTCTTTGTACACCTTCTCTGGAAACTTCTCCTGATTGCTGTGATTTAGAAGTAATTTTATCAATTTCATCAATAAAGATAATCCCATGATTTTCTGCCAAGTGAATAGCTTGAGCATAAAGATCTCCTTTATTGACCAATTTTTCAGAAGCTTCTTTAATTAATAATTCTCGTGCTTCTTTAACTGTTACGGTTCTTGAAATAGTTTTCTTTGGAGTAAAAGCGTTAAATGCTTCTGTTAAATCAATTCCCATCTGCTCTAAACCATTATTCATAGGTGCCATTAACGGTTTTGGTTCTTCAATTTCAATTTCAATAGTCTTATCTTCTAACGCCCCTTGACGCAACTGCTCTAATACCGTTTTTCGAGTGATTTTAATATCTTCTGTCACATGTTCTTCATCTTCTTGTTGTCCATCCGTATTTTGAAAGGTGTTAAACATTTGCATCATCATATCAAACTGATTTTGCGATTTTTTCTCTTCCTTTTTCATACCAGGTACTAACAACTTCACTAATTTTTTTTCAGCTTCTTCTTTTGCTTCTTCATAAACATGATCATACTGTTCTTTTTCAACAATTTGCAAACTTGCTTCAACTAAATCGCGAACCATAGATTCTACATCTCGACCCACATAACCGACTTCTGTAAATTTAGTAGCTTCAACTTTAATAAATGGCGCATTTACAATTTTTGCAAGACGTCTTGCAAGTTCTGTTTTACCTACACCCGTAGGTCCAATCATTAGTAAATTTTTAGGGGTAACTTCTTGTTGCATCTCTTCATCTAGTTTTAAACGACGATAACGATTTCTTAAAGCAACTGCAATAGATTTTTTTGCATCATGTTGTCCTACTACATATTGATCTAATAATGAAACAATTTCTCGAGGTGTTTTATGAATATTTTGCGTCACAGTATTCTCTCCTTTTCATCAACAAATATCTAAACTTTTAATAATGTATATATATTAAAAACTCTCAACAATAATATTATGATTGGTATAAACACAAATATCTGCAGCAACATTTAAAGCCGCCTTTGCAATATCTTCAGCAGTCAGATCTGAATTACCAAATTGCTTTAATGCACGTGCTGCAGCTAAAGCATAATTTCCTCCTGATCCAATGGCTAAAATACCATCATCAGGAGAAATAACTTCTCCAGTTCCTGAAACTACTAACATCTCTTCTTTATTCATTACAATAAGCATGGCTTCTAATTTTTGCATCATTTTATCACTACGCCATTCCATCGCAAGCTCTACAGCAGCACGTGTTAAATTGCCTTTAAATTGATTTAATTTTCCTTCGAATTTTTCTTCAAGATTAAATGCATCCGCAACACTTCCTGCAAAACCGACAATTACTTCGCCGTTATAAATACGACGCACTTTTTGCGCTGTCCCTTTCATCACAACAGATTCTCCCATTGTTACTTGACCATCACCTGCCATGGCTAACTTTCCATTATGTGCAACAGCACAAATTGTTGTAGAATGAAATGTTGTATATCCCATAAAATCGCTCCTATTGATATAATTTATTTTTATAAATTCTTAATATTTTGAATATTTTAATTAAAAAAACTCTATCATATTCTTAAAGAAAACACAATTGAATTCAAACGTTTTATGCTCTTGGATGAAATTGAGTATAATTTTCTTTTAAATACTCTTTTGTCACATGTGTATAAATTTGTGTTGTTGATAAACTTTCATGCCCTAACAATTCTTGTACAGTTCTAATATCTGCTCCGTTATTTAATAAGTGTGTCGCAAAAGAATGTCGTAACTTATGTGGATAAATTTTAAGTGTTAAGGCAGAACGCTCCATGAGTTTATTTAAAATATAACGCACTCCTCTAGGTGTTAGTGGATCTCCATATTGATTAATGAAGATAAAAGCATGATGTTTTTGATATTTTTTCATAATCAATAAGCGACTTTCTTTTAAATATTGTTTAAGTGCTTCTTCAACAAAGAATCCATAAGGAACATAGCGTTCTTTTTTTCCTTTTCCAGAAACAACCATTAATCGCTCAGCATATAAGATATCATGTTCTGTTAACTGTGTACATTCAGAAACACGGATTCCTGTACCATATAAGACTTCTAAAAGCGCTCGATCCCTTAATGATAAGGGGTCTTGTTGATTACACTGTAAAAATAATTGTTCAATATCTTTTTCATAAAAAAAAGAAGGTATCTTTAGTCCTTGTTTTTTTAAACGAACAAATATAAAAGGATCTTCTTTTACTAAATCTAGCTTCATCAAATAGCGATAAAAGCTATTTAATGATGAGACTTTACGACTGACACTACTTCGTGCATAATTTTGATGATAAAGTTCTGTTAAATATAGTCGAATATCTTTGTATTGAACATCAAGTACTGATGAGATATGATGTTCTGTTATAAATAAGATGAATTGTGTTAAATCATCTCGATAAGCTTGTATTGTTAAATGAGAGTAATTTTTTTCTATCGTTAGATAAGTCATAAATTGTTCTAATAATGCTTCATTACTATAAGACAAGTGCTTAGCCATTTAACGTTGCACCTTACTTAAAAAACGTTCTTGATTGACAATAGCACGTTGATGCGTCCCATAAGCTATTTTTTGTTGTTGATCATCAAATACTTCAAATGTAAAACAATGTTTTTTACCATTGCTGTTTACAGAGATAATAACGACTTGAATATCAATATACAAAGGACTTGCTAAGATATGAGAAAAATCCATATGAATACCTACAGAACTTTCTTCATCTGTTAAAAGATGGTGATCTTTAATCCATTGATTACAAGCATTTTCCACTAAAGCAATAAGTGAAGGTGTAGATAATACAGGCAAGTCTCCAGATCCCATATTTTTTGCACTCATAGATTCATAGGTTTGATACGTATAATGATTCATAACCATTCCTCCTGATGATGTGTTAAATAATTTAATAAACTGTCTTGTTCATTTGTTACATGATTTAATAATACATGATATTCTAAAAAAGACAAAGCTCTACCGATCCAGGCACCCGATTTTTGATTAAAATAATGTTGCAAAAAATAACCATCAATGCTTAAATCTGTACGTTTTTTTATAGGCAAATGTTGATACGTTGTTATTATTTTTTTTATGTGATCATCATAACTACATGATAATAAGTTTAGATAATCTAAAGTTTTACTTGCAAAACGTAATAAGGATTCAGAAGCTTGATAAAGATCAAATACAGTCCATGTTCCTTGATCCTGATAAATTAATACTAAAGATAAGACCTGTTTTATTTTTTTGATAAGATCATTTGATAGTTTCCACTGTTTTAATAAAGGAGTGATATCATCAGATGTTTTATCAAGATAATATCCTAATAAAACCCAACCAATAACCTCATCTGGAAATGGTTCTTCAGATAATAAAGTCATCGCAGATAAAGCCGCTTTAGCGTGATCTAACCCTGGTAAATATTGATACATAGCAGTATCTATTAAATAACGAAGTCCTAAATTCCTATATTCACCGATTAATAGCTTATGCCATTCTACAGTAATACGTTCTACAGAAATATAGCTTAAGTACTGACATTGTTTTTTTATTGCAGATAACGTTTGTTCTTCAATAAAAAAACCTAATTGACTACTAAATCGTACAGCACGTAACATTCTTAGTGCATCTTCTGAAAAACGTTCTTGAGGAAGACCTACTGCTTTAATCTTTTTTTGATTTAAATCAGCAATTCCTTGATATAAATCAATAATGTCTCCAGTAATAGTCATTGCTAAAGCATTCATGGTAAAATCCCTACGTTTTAAATCTTCTGATAAATTGCGAACAAAAGTCACAGAATCTGGATGTCTGAAGTCTTGATAATCACTTTCAGTTCGAAATGTAGTGATTTCATAACTATCATGATCCCAAAGTACAAGCACTGTACCATGTTCTATACCAATATCAACAGTATGTTGGAAAATTGCCTTTACTTCTTCTGGAAAAGCATTGGTTGCAATATCTAAGTCATTAATCGATCTTTGTAACAATAAATCTCGGACACAACCTCCTACAAAATAAGCTTCATATCCATGATCTATTAATCGTTGTAACACAGGTAGTGCCTGCTTGAATATATTTGGTAATGGCTTCATAAAAACTCCTTTTATATCGATGATATTATTATCTATAATTCATATATCATAAGATCTATTTTATTTAATATCACTTTTACGTTTAAAACGATGAGCATCACGTGTATAAAACTTATGCATATTTTTA
This sequence comes from Enterococcaceae bacterium, assembly GCA_030150665.1. Classification (GTDB taxonomy): domain Bacteria; phylum Bacillota; class Bacilli; order Lactobacillales; family Catellicoccaceae; genus JASLFJ01. The sequence goes on along the minus strand of JASLFJ010000102.1, from coordinate 7,084 downwards.
GAAAAAGCCTCTGTTAAATCAATATCTAAAGCATTTGCTAAAATAATCACAGCAATAAGTACATCTCCTAATTCTTCATGGACTGGATGATGTTTATTTGATGTTGTTAATTCGTCTTTTTTTAATTTTTCTCCATAATAATGTTGGATTTCACGAGCTAATTCTCCAACTTCTTCTGTTAATTGAACCATTTGAGCTAGTGGAGAAAAATAACCGACTTCAAATTGTTGTATATATTGATCTACTTCTTCCTGCATAGATGCTAAAGTTTTATTTTCTTTGCTGTTCATAGACTATTATTCAAACTCCTCTTCCTGATATCTTAAAACCCACTCAAGAAACGGATCTTGTGCTTCTGTTTGATACTGTTGATACTGTTGAAACCATTTCTTGGCTTGTGTCGTATTTCCTTGTTCGTATAAAAATAAACTATAATCTTGAATAAATGCTAAATGCGTTGATAATTCTATCGCTGCACGTTGATAAGCAGCTTGAGCTTGTTTTATTTGCTCTTGTTCTTGATAAGATTTAGCTAATAGCCATTGTAAATAAGGATCTGCTTCAGCATATTTATTACATGCTAATATGTTAATCATTAGGTCAAATTGTTCTAAGTGTAGCGCAAGTTCTGCCCATTGTCTTAATATGGTCATATTATCAGGTTCTTTTTCAATAAGTTCTTCTAATATGGTTAACGCTTCTTGGTGCTTATTTTGTAATGTAAGTATATAGGATAACTGCTCACAGTAGATTGTTTGATAAGGATCGAATTTTATAGCTTTTAACATTGCTGTTTCAGCTTCTTTTAATTTTTTTTGTTGAAGATAAATATGTGCTAAATGCTCATAAAATGTTGCAATAGGATGTATTAAATAATCCGCATATTTTAAAGCTGTTTCAATCAAATGAAAGGCTTGATCATATTGTTGTTGATCATAATAAATAAGACTGAGTTGATAATAAGGTATTGGCTCTATCGGTTTTAACTGTTGAATTAATGTACGAAGAAGTGGTTCTGCTTGTTCATAATCTTTTTGTAACATATAAATATCAATGATTTTTTGTTGTAACATATCTTGATGATAGGCACTCTGATCAGGATTATCTTCTATTTTCTTATAATAATCAAGTGCTAAATCTAATTTCTGTTCAGCAAAATAAAAATCACCAAGAGCCATAAACACGGCTTTATGATCAGAATCATATTGTTTAAGTTCTAAAAGTTTATATTCCGTCACATCAGGAATATTTAATAAATCATAAAGATCTACTTCTACCCATAATTTAGTAATATAATAATCACTATTTTGATCAATATAAAGAAGATGTTGTTGTGCATCTTCTAGTGCGCCTATTTGGATATATATCATTGCATAATACAAATGAACTAAATCTTCTGATAATGGTATATCTAACTCTTCAATATACGATAAAAATAATTCTGTTTCAGTAATATACCCTTCATTTAATAATATCAGCAATAACTCATCTATAGAAATATCGATCTGATTTAAATAGCTGTTAATTTCTTTAATTAATGTATTTTTATTTTGATGATCTTGATCATCATTTAGTAGATTTATTAATGTATCCAAAAACTCACTCTTTCTTTTTTTATTTATCATTTATCATATCAGTTTTATAGTTTGATGTGAATTCTATAAATAAAAAGATTAGGAAAACACCTTGGAATATTCCAAGGTGTTTTTTATTATAACATGTATTCACGTGTCATTGGTAATTCATTATTAACGCCTTTTGTCATCAAATATTGTATTAAATCAATATTTCCTGATGCAAATGAGCCTGCAGAAGATTGTAAATATAAATCCCACATACGAATAAATGTTTCATCTTTTGTTTTAGAAATTTCATCCAGTTGCTTATGAAAATTTTCTGTCCAAATTTCTAATGTTTTTTGATAGTGACGACGTAAACTTTCTAAATCAATTAATTGTAAATCATGTTGTGTAATTGAGGTAACTACTTCTGCTAAACCTGGCATATATCCTCCTGGGAAAATATACTTTTCAAACCAGCTATTTGTACCTCCTTTTTCCTGACCCGTAATCCCTTGAATCAATGCACTTCCTTTAGGTACTAATAAATCATGAATAGTTTTAAAGTAAATATCAATATTTTCTTTTCCAACATGCTCAATCATACCAACACTACTGATTTTGTCAAATGAAGATTTTGGTAAATCTCTATAATCCATTAAGAAAACTTCCATTTGGTCTGTTAGACCTTCAGATTCAATCTTTGCTTTAACAAAATGATACTGTTCTTCACTTAATGTAATTCCTGTAGCATGAGCACCATATTTTTTAGCCGCTGTAAAAATTAATGTTCCCCATCCACAACCAATATCCAATAATTTTTCTCCAGATTGAATATTAAGCTTATTTAAAATATGCTCTACTTTAGCATATTGTGCTTCTTCAAGGGTCATATCTTCTCTAGCAAAGTAAGCTCCAGAATAAGTCATTGTTGGATCTAGCCATAATTTATAAAAATCATTACCAATATCATAATGTGCAGCTATATAATCTTTAGATTCCTTTTTAGAATGTGTCATTTTTTTAGGTAATAATGATCCTACTTTATTATTTTTTAAAAATTTATCTTTATGTTCAAATGCATACTTAATAATTTTTTCTAATGCAAAAGGATCATCTGAAATAAGATCAATATCTTTATGCATATAGGCTTCACCTAAAGTAATAGATGGATCTGATAAAATTTGTTTTATTGGAATTTCTTTATTAAATTTCAATGTAAATTTTATCGGTTCTGTCCCATACGTTTCTTCACTGCCATCCCAATAAATGATGCGAAATCCGATCCCTATATCTGTTTTAAATAGTTTTTTATAAATCTGTTTTGTTAACATAATACGTCGGCTCCTTTTAATAGTTCGTTATTAAAACTTAATTAGTTTAATTAATAGCCTTATTATACTATGTTTTTATTAAAAACCCTAATAATATCATTGTAAATATTAATTTTTTTTTAAAAATGTAGTTACAGCTTTAATTCCTTTATAGTAAAGAATAATAGAATAACTTTGTAACTTTTGCTTTTCATTAGTATAAGTAATGATTAATTTATGTTTATTAATGGTAACAGATTTTATATTTTTTATAGGAATGATCCTTTTTTTTCGATAAAAATAATGAATATGTAGTTGATTTGAACATATTTTAATATAAAAATGTGTATGGTAGTAAATTAAAAGTAAAAATATAATAATTAATAAAATACTTAAAATAATAGTTCCTACAGAAAAATCAATGGTCTCTAAAATACTTACAACAGTTAAAAGTACTGTACTAATAGTAACTGACCAATAAATAAAAAATGTGGTATAATCAGGCAAATAAAAATACTTTTTTGAACACATGAAATCACACTACTTCCTAATAACATAAATCATTAATATATTTTAATATTTTAAAAGTGAATTTAGATAGGAGAGTTTAAATGTATAAAATTTATGTAGATGCTGCAACAAAAGGAAATCCTGGACCTAGCGCTATTGGTATGGTTATTTTAAACACACATACTAAAGAATATCAACAAATAAGTCATCCTCTTAAAAACACATATACAAATCATGAAGCAGAATTTGAAGCTGTTATTTATGCACTTGAATGGATAAATAAACAACCCATGACAGATCATATTATATGGATTCATTCAGATAGTAAAATTGTTATTCAAACTATTGATAAAAATTTTACAAAAAATGAGCATTTTAAAGCTTATTTAAGAAAAATTAATCAACTGATTCACCATTCTCATCGATTAATATTTTTTAAATGGATTCCTGAAAAAGAAAATAAAGGAGCAGATCAACTTGCCAAACAAGGTTTGCTTAAGTTAATGTAATAGATTTTCCTAGACTTAAAAGTACTAATTCAACACGAGTAACAGGTTTATGTTCACTTATTTCTAAAGCTTTTTTATAAAGATAGAGTTGGCCTTGATATTTTTGAAGGATTCTTTGTTGTTCTTGAGCTAAATGATTTGGATTAATATAATCTGTTTTATAGTCAAATAAAACAATATGATCTTCATATTCCAAATAACCATCAATAATTCCGTGTATTAGAATTTCATCTTTTAACTGTTTTGTTTCTTTAAATAATTCTTGTGCTGGTATGAGCATAGAAAATGTTTTTTCTCGATGCAAATATTGATGATTTTTTTGCAATTCTTGACCAAAATCTGTTTGAAAAAAAGTCACAATATGTTTTAAAGGAAGCATTTTACTTAACTCTATCGGTAAAAATTGCTTTTCAACAAGTGTTTGAACAAAATCGCTCAACATTTGTTGAGTAATAGATCCTTGATCTAGAGGTAATAGTTGCAATAACAGATGCGTAGCTTTACCGATAGCTGCAGGATCTTTATTAATACTTTGTTTTAATACAAATTCTGGTTCTTTTAATGTATCTGTAGTAAATTTAGCAATTGAAAAATAACCTTGATCTATATTTTGATAACTTAAAGATAATTGATCCGGATCTTCAAATGTTCGTTTTAATTCTGAAACGGATTGATAACTAGAAGTCATGGTAGCGATATTATAAGGATATTTATAATTTAAAATGTCTTTACTACGATTGACTAAAGATGTTAATGCTTCAAAACTCCAATGAAGGGGTTCTTCTTCTATGTTACGAATAGATAAACTATTTTGAATCAGTTCTATTAAATAGTCGGGTTGAATTAATTGAAGTTTTATTAATTCAGATAGTTCTTTATAGTCATTTAACGATAAAATTTCTTGTTGTTTTTTTGTTTTTTGTTTTAATATAGCTAACAATAAATATATAGGAACCATTTTAGTAAATCTTACATAATAGGGTAATTTATGAGCAGTTGATTTTTTTTGTAATAAACCTTCTTGTTCTAGGTTGCATAATTCTGGAAATAGAACTTCATTTTTTGATGGGTGCCAAGAACTTACTAAAAATAATTGTTGCTCTGCACGAGTCATTGCTACATATAACTTTCGATATTCTTCAGAAATTAATTTTTCCTTTTTTAAAATTTGAAGAGCTAAAAATGGTAGTGTAGGAATGACTAACCTTTGATCAAGGTCTAAATATTTAACACCTAAACCATAGTGATCATCAAAAATATAATTTTGATTTAAATCAATAAGATTAAATGATTTTCCTAAATTCATAAAGAAGACAATTGGAAATTCTAATCCTTTACTTGCATGAATCGTCATTACACGCACAACATTATCTTGTTCACTGATAAGTATCGGTTCTGCAAGATCTTTTTTTTGTTTTTGGAGACGTTCGATGAATTGAATAAAAGCATATAATCCCTTAAATTGTTTTGCTTCATATAAACTAGCTCGCTCATACAATGCATGCAGATTAATTTGTTTTTGTTCTCCATTTAAAAGACCACCTACATAATCTAAGTATCCAGTTATATCATAAATATTCCAAATTAATTCTGATAAATTATGAGTTTTAGAAAAGTCTCTCCAATGATTTAAATGGCTTAGAAAATCTTTTAGTTTTTTTATAATCGTTTCTTGAAATGGATATGATATTGATTGAGATTCAAAAGCATGAATATAATTAACAATAGAGTTTAAATAATAAGTATCTGTTGTATCATATTTTTGAAGATCTAGTAGTACTTGATCAATATTTCGAATATGTAGTAAATCTTGTTCGGAAAGTCCTACAATTGGGGATCTAAGAACAGAAACTAAGGGAATATCTTGATAAGGATTGTCAATAATTTTTAATAAAGAAAGAATTGTTTGAATTTCATGAGATTGAAAATAATTTAATTTATTCGTGACATATAATGGAATATCAAAAAACTCAAAAATTTCAGCTAATTGTTGATACTCTGTTTTTGTTTGTGTTAATAATACAATATCTCGATATTCAACAGGCCGATAATCTTTTATTTTTTTATCATAAACAAGATATTGTTCTTGGATCATTTGTTTGATTTTAATAGCAGTATAAATATATTCTCGATTTGCTGTAGCTATTAAATTTTCTAATTGATGGTTCTTTTCTGCTGATATATGCAAATCTTCTAAAGAAAGTTCATTTTGATTGTCACAAATAATAAGCTCTAAAGGACGATTAGGAAATTTTAATTGATGAGGTGCAGACCCACATATTAAATATTCATTTTTTTCATAATCGATTTGACCTAAGTGTTGATCCATTAATTGTTCAAATATCATATTTGTAAAAGTAATAATATTTTTTCCTGATCGAAAATTCTCTTTTAATAAAATTCTTTCTTGTAATGGATCATCTTTTTTTGCAAAATCATAGTATTTACTTAAAAATAATGTTGGATCTGCCAGTCTAAATCCATAAATAGACTGTTTCATATCACCTACCATAAACATATTCATAGGTTTATGATCATATTCATCATATCGAGCAATACTTGTTAAAATTGTTTCTTGTAATTCATTAATATCTTGATATTCATCAATTAATAATTCTTCAAACTTTTCTTTATAATAGTCTTGTGCAGGATATCTTCCATTGATTGAAGTAGTTAAAATAGCTAATGTTAGATGTTCTAAATCATTAAAATCATATTGATTATGTTCTATTTTCCAATTAAAAAATGCTTGATCTAATAATTGACATGTTTCAGATAGTTTTTCAATCATAGGAATAGAATTTTTTGTAATTTGAATAATATCAAAAAATGAATCATTCATAATATGATTAATATCTTGAAAAATATCTTTGATTACTTCTCTATAATTTTTAAATAATTGGTGAAATTCTTTCTCTTCTTCTTTTTTATTTATAGGGAACCTTTTAAATTCCCAACGGGTTATAGAACAAATCCAATCTAATAATGATTCATTAGATAAATCAGAAGTATAAGAATCTAGTAAATTAGTAAAAAATTTTTGTTCATCTTGATATAATTCATAATGTTTGTTTGATGATATATAAGGTAACGCTTCATTTTCTATTATTTTATATATATTGACTATATCTTTTAGTAAATGATTAATATAAGGATAAATAACTTCTAGGTATAATTTATGTTGTGATAGCTC
>JASLFJ010000037.1 GCA_030150665.1 Enterococcaceae bacterium | reverse complement strand
GATAAATTTTATCTCCTAATGTGATTTCTGTTAAAGGACCAAATAATTTTTCAGGTTGTATCATATGATGACTGGCTAGAGCATAATTACCTTCTCCCATTTTTTGATCTGCTTTCATCGTTCCTGCACCAACCATAACCGCATAATTAGAAATACCTAACAAAATAGGTAAATTTAAATTCACTGTTGGAATGGCAATCCCCCCAACAATAGAAACTTGTTCTGGATTTAATCTAGCATTAATTACACTTTTAAAATCTACAGACTCTACAGCATTAAAATCATAAGAAGCTTCATTTGCTTGATTAGACTCAATTTCTTCTGGTGTAACTTGGGCTATGGAATATTGGTTACTGATTTGTGTTAGTAAAAAGTTTTTAATCGGTTGATGAAAAATAAGTAATAATCCTAATAGTAATAAGAGGATTGGTAAAATAAGATGATACCATTTTTGTTGTTTTTTTTCATCTTTCTGTGCATTTAATGCATAAGAAGCATGTCTTCTTTTTCTGAGTTCTTCTATTTTTTTTTGGCGATTTAGTTGTTCTAAAGTAGTTTTCTTTTTTTTATTTTTCATTGCTTTGTTTTGTTGATGGGGTATTTTAGACTGTGTATTGGTAGACTTTTGTTGTTTATTTTTTTTAGCAACAGTACGTTTTGTAGATGAAGATTTAGATGGTGATTGTTTTTTATTTTTCAATGATTCAAATTCTCTCCTTTATCTACTTAATCTACTATATCTTATGATAACATCTGATATTTGTAAATAAACTTGCATAATTTTTCATATTTGTGATTCATAAATGATAGTCATTCATTATTACATATGTTAAAATTGGATCAGGGTATTCTTTCTTTAAATATAGGTAATACATAAAAATAAAATAAGTGATTCAAATATGAAAATTATATGAAAGGAGGAGTGATTTATGGATAGCATTTATGTTCATCTCGATAATACAAGTAATTGTATTTTATCTAAAGGTCTTACCTATCAAGATTTTCTAGCAGCTGTTCCAGAAATTCCTGAACATATTTTATTGCTAGATCCTAGTGATAAATGGGGAGAGTATGAATCTCGAACAGGATTAAATATGGTTCGAGGAATACAAAATGTTGAACAATATTTTGCGATTAATAGTAAAAATGGTAAGCCTATCAAATGGATTGATTTTTCAGATATTCAGTTAGTGAAAGAATTGACACCTTTAGAAATATCAGAGTTACTTTATTTCGGACATATGAAAATGCATTTGCACTCTCCTTTCTTTTATAAGTTACAAAATAATTATGTATATTTTGAAGGTATAGATCAAATTTTAAAAATTTATTTTAGACACTTATCTATTTTTTATGAAATGTTAAGTCATCGTTTAACTCAGTTAATGAGTACATATGTTAATCGAAAAAAATATTTTTTTCAAAAAACAGAAGTGGTAGCTCCTATTGCTCCAGATTTACTTGTACAATTAAAACGTGCGATGCAAGAAGGATTAGTATTTAAATTAGGAACGAGCGATCATAAACAAAGAGCATTACTTGATATGTATGTTGTTGAAGATAAATTACAAAGAATTCAATCTTTGAGATTAAATTCTTCAGAAAATCAAAAGATAGGTTATTTATCTTATGATACCATGCATAAGCAATGGGATATTACACTTTTAAGTACTGAACTTGAGTTAACACAACCATTTAGAATGTTTGGTGATCAACTATAAAAAGTTTAGAAGTCAATGTGGAGGACAAGTAGATGAAGATTATTATCATTTATGGTGGAAAAAGTGCAGAACATGAAGTATCAATTTTGTCAGCATTTTCGTTATTAAAAGAGATGTATTATGAGTATTATCAAGTTGAGTTAGTACATATTCATCGAGATGGTTCTTGGTGGCGTTATCGAGAAATTTTAACAGAACCTCCTAAGGCCTTAAAGGATATTGTTTTAGATGAACGTAACAGTTATAAAATTACACCAGCAGATATTAAAGCAGAAGATACTGTTGTTTTTCCAATGCTTCATGGGCCTAATGGAGAAGATGGAACTATACAGGGGTTATTTGAAATTTTAGAGATGCCCTATGTGGGTACAGGTGTATTAGCAAGTGCTTGTGGTATGGATAAGATTATGACAAAGCATATTTTACAACAAATTGGGATTCCTCAAGTTCCTTTTGTATCTGTGATGAAAAGTTTATGGAAAGAAGACCCACTAGCTATTATTGAAAAATGCGAGGGATCATTAGTATATCCAATGTTTGTTAAGCCTGCAAATATGGGCTCTAGTGTAGGCATTAGTAAAGTTTTAGATTCTGATGCTTTAGTGGATGCGATTCATCATGCATTTTGTTATGATCATCGGGTAGTTGTTGAACAAGGTATTGAAGCTAGAGAAATTGAAGTAGCTGTATTAGGAAATGAAGAAGTTAGAACAAGTCTTCCAGGAGAAGTTGTTAAGACAGTTGATTTTTATGCTTATGAAGATAAGTATGAAAAAAATGAGGTCACATTAGAGATTCCTGCACAAATTCCTGAAGAAATTCAAGAGCAAATGCGTCAATATGCTAAAGAAGCGTATGTTGCTTTAGATGGAAGTGGCTTAAGTCGCTGTGATTTCTTCTTAACCGCAAATCATGAAATCTTTTTAAATGAAATTAATACGATGCCAGGTTTTACACCTTTTAGTATGTATCCGCTGCTTTGGGAACATATGGGCATTAAGTATGGAGATTTAATTGAAGAATTAATTCAATTGGCATTGCTTAGATATCAAGAAAAACAGTGTTATGCGACAACATTATTAAATACTGATGATTCAGAACAGTAATCAATATTGAATCAGTGCATCTTTGTGCACTGATTTTTTCTATTAGAAAGGATGAATAAGATGTCAGTAACGTGGCAACAATTACTTGAGTTTGTTAATTATGAATCTGTACATTTACCAGAACACATATCTTTACAACAAGAAATTTCAGTGATTGATTTTGATACGCGTCGTTTAATAAACGATAGTTTTTTTGTCCCTCTAATTGGAACAAGAGATGGACATGAGTTTATTCAAGAAGCGCTTCATCAAGGGGCGTTAAGTTTTTTTTGGCAAGCAGATCATGGGCCATGTCCTTATACAGAAACTCCACATATTGTTGTGTTAGATACACAAAAAGCGTATCAAGAAATCGCTCAAGGATATTTACGCACGGTAAATCCTAAAGTAGTTGCCATTACGGGAAGTAATGGAAAAACAACAACGAAAGATATGACCTATGCAGTATTAAAACAAAGTTATAGGACATATGCTACGGTAGGTAATTTTAATAATGAATTAGGAGTTCCTTATACGATTTTGTCGATGCCAGAAAATACAGAAGTCTTAGTTTTAGAAATGGGAATGGATCATCCTGGAGATTTATTAACCCTTGTACAAATAGCTCCTCCAGATATTGCAGCTATTACATTGATTGGCGAATCACACATTGAATATTTTGGAAGTCGAGAAGCCATTGCAAAAAGTAAATTAGAGATTATTGATACGCTTCCTTTAACGCATCCTTTAGTGATCCCAGGAAATGAACCTTTATTAACACAATATATGAGAAAATCACAAACAACGGTTACTTTTGGGATCAGTGAGACTCATGAATATGATATAACAGCTACCGATATTGTTAAGACAGCTCAAGCTACCTATTTTCGACTGTTATCAGTCCCTAATGAATCTTTTAAGATTCCTGTTTTAGGGGATTATAATGTATTAAATGCTTTGATTGCGATTGCGATTGGGATGTATTTTAATATCGATATCAAAATGGTGAATCAAGGATTACAGTCATTTAAATTGACAAAGCAGCGTACAGAATGGTGTTATACAGATACTGGTATTCCTATTTTAAGTGATGTTTATAATGCCAATCCTACTGCTGTAAAAGCTATTTTATCTGAGTTTACTGATTTAAAGACCTCTAAGGATAAACGTGTGATTTTAGGCGATATGTTAGAGTTAGGAGCACAATCTAAAATATATCATCAAGCTTTAAGTGATGATTTAGATCCTAAAGAGATTTTAGATGTTTGGCTTTATGGTACATGTATGAAAGATTTATATGATCAGTTAGTCAATGTTTATGATCTAGACCATATTCACTATTATGAAATAGGTCAAGAAGCACTTTTTTATCAAGATGTCAAACAATCGTTATCAGACAATGATATTTGGTTAGTTAAAGGTAGCCGGGGGATGCAGTTAGATAAACTTGTTCAATATTTATTGGATGCATAGTGAATGTTTGCTTTATTGCGTATTTATGATAGAATGGATAAGATGCAAGATGGCACTAGAAAAAGAACCTCGTCATCCGTGATGTAGTTAAATAGATAACTCATAAGATAAATAATATACCTATAAATATGAACCTATGTGTTCTTTTTCCGTACAACGAAGTATCAAATATTAGTCATGATAAATATAAGGAGGATTTCATTTGAAATTTGAAGAATTAGCATTATCCCCAGAACTATTACAAGCCGTTCAGCGTGCAGGATTTGAGGAAGCCACTCCCATTCAGGCAGGAACGATTCCTTTAGCTTTAGAAGGTAAAGATGTCATTGGTCAGGCACAAACAGGAACAGGAAAAACAGCAGCTTTTGGTCTGCCGATGTTAGAAAAGATGGATCCAAGTCAAAAGCAAGTACAAGGATTAGTGATTGCTCCGACTAGAGAACTTGCGATTCAAACACAAGAAGAGTTATACCGTTTAGGAAAAGATAAAAAAGTACGCGTACAAGTTGTTTATGGTGGAGCAGATATTGGCCGTCAAATTAGAATGTTAAAGGATACTCCACAGATTGTTGTAGGGACTCCAGGACGGTTATTAGATCATATTAAACGTAAAACATTAGATTTATCTCATGTGAATACATTAGTCTTAGATGAAGCTGATGAAATGTTAAATATGGGATTTTTAGAAGATATTGAAGCGATTATTGCCAAAACCCCTAAAGAGCGTCAAACATTACTTTTTTCAGCAACGATGCCACAATCTATTAAACAAATTGGGGTTCGTTTTATGAAAAATCCAGAACATGTTCAAATTAAAGCGAAAGAGATGACAGCAAGTCTTATTGATCAATATTATATTCGCTGTAAAGAATATGAAAAATTTGATATTATGACACGTTTATTAGATGTTCAAAAACCAGAACTAACGATTGTTTTTGGTAGAACAAAACGTCGTGTTGACGAGTTAGCTAAAGGATTAGAACTTAGAGGATATCGTGCAGAAGGTATTCATGGCGATCTTTCTCAACAAAAAAGAATGAGTGTCCTTAAAGCATTTAAGTCTGGGAAACTAGATATTTTAGTGGCTACCGATGTAGCTGCACGTGGATTAGATATCTCAGGAGTGACGCATGTTTATAATTATGATATTCCTCAAGATCCAGAAAGTTATGTGCATAGAATAGGACGAACAGGAAGAGCAGGTAAGGGAGGTAGCTCGGTTACCTTTGTAACTAATAATGAAATGGGTTACTTACATGTGATTGAAGAGTTGACGAAAAAGAGAATGAAGCCTCTACGTCCACCTTCAGAACGTGAAGCCTTTCAAGGGCAATTAGGAAATGCATTATCTGCAATTCAAGAACAGATTGAACAAGGTAATTTAGAAAAATATGAAGCACCTGTTGCAGAATTATTAATGCAATATGATGCAGAGACATTAGTTGCTGTACTTGTAAAACAAATGTCTAAAGATGCTTCTGAAATTCCTGTAAAAATTACTCCAGAGCGTCCACTTCCTTCACCTAAGAAAAAACAACAGTTTAAAGGAAAACAAAAGAAATCACGTTATGGACAAAATGATCGTCGTCGTGGTGGATCTTATAATCATTCGCAAAAGAAAAATAAAAATAAGAATCAAAACAATCCTAAATTCGTAATTCGTTCTAAAGAATCTTAAGCTCATTGATTTTTAAACACTAAGATCTATTATTCAAGATCTTAGTGTTTTTTTGTTATGATTATTATGAAAGGGGTTTTATATATGACAAGAAAACAGGTACACCCGAGTCAACATATTTTAGGAACTTATCGTAGTATTAAAGTATTATCAGGTATTATTTATTTATTATTTGTCTTGATGATATGGGTAATTCCCAGTGAGTATATTTTAGACCAATTGATTATTTTTGGTGTTTTTTCAGTAATTAAGGGGATTTTAGAGATATATAATCGAAGTCGATTAAAAAAATATACGCCTAATCGTGCTTATGCACCCATCATTATTGGTATTTTAGATATTATTATTGGTATTATTTTTTTGATCAAACATCAATTATCTTTAGATGAAGTTGCAATGCTTTTAGGAGCTTGGTTTATTGTAGACTCTATTATTTCTCTGTTTACATTGGATGTAGCAAAACGTATTAATACAAGTTATTATTGGTCTGCTATGATTATATATTTATTAAATAGTTTAATAGGACTTGTGTTATTATTAGCTCCAGATGATAGTCGGTTAAGTGTGGTACTTTGGGTTAGTCTTTATTTTTTATTTAATGGTATCAGTAAACTATTTGGGGGACTCATTAAACCTAAATTTCTTAAACGTTTGTCTAAAAAGCCCTTAAAAAAACAACAAAGCAAAAGAAAATATACACCTTCAAAAAATCATTTACCATCTTCTAAACAGCAACATACAGCAAAAAAGAACACTTCTAAAAATAAACGTAGACCTAAATCTAAACGGAAACATATATCTTAAAAAAAATCTCCTTATCTGTGTGTTGCGTAGGCAACAGATAAGGAGATTTTTTTTAATTACACTTGGTCACGTTTTATTTCAAATAAAAGTGTTTGTTGAAAGAGTTCTTTAAAAATATGAGTAACTTGTTCTAAAATTTCATCGAGTGTACGAGGAGTATCTTGAGTTTCAATCGTTAGATCTCCTTTTT
>JASLFJ010000153.1 GCA_030150665.1 Enterococcaceae bacterium | reverse complement strand
CTCAGATTCCGACAGTGACTCTGACTCGGATAGCGACTCTGACTCAGATAGTGATTCAGATTCCGATAGCGACTCCGATTCCGACAGTGACTCCGATTCCGACAGTGATTCAGATTCCGATAGCGATTCAGACTCTGACAGTGACTCTGATTCCGACAGTGACTCTGATTCCGACAGCGACTCTGATTCAGATAGTGACTCCGATTCCGATAGTGATTCAGACTCCGATAGCGACTCAGATTCCGATAGTGATTCAGACTCGGACAGCGATTCAGATTCCGACAGTGACTCCGATTCCGACAGTGACTCTGACTCAGATAGCGACTCTGATTCCGATAGCGATTCTGATTCCGATAGCGATTCTGATTCGGACAGCGACTCTGATTCCGACAGTGACTCCGATTCTGATAGTGACTCTGATTCGGATAGTGATTCCGACTCCGACTCAGACAGTGATTCAGACTCGGATAGTGACTCAGATTCCGACAGTGACTCAGACTCCGACAGTGATTCAGACTCGGATAGTGACTCTGATTCGGATAGCGACTCAGACTCGGACAGCGATTCAGATTCCGACAGTGATTCTGATTCGGACAGCGATTCCGACAGTGACTCTGACTCAGATAGTGATTCTGATAGTGACTCTGATTCCGATAGTGACTCCGACAGTGATTCTGATTCGGACAGTGACTCTGATTCCGACAGCGACTCTGACTCAGATAGTGATTCTGATAGTGACTCTGATTCCGATAGCGACTCCGACAGTGATTCTGATTCGGACAGTGACTCTGATTCCGACAGTGATTCAGACTCGGATAGCGACTCAGATTCCGACAGTGACTCTGACTCGGATAGCGACTCTGACTCAGATAGTGATTCAGATTCCGATAGTGACTCTGACTCGGACAGCGACTCTGACTCAGATAGTGACTCTGACTCAGATAGTGACTCTGACTCAGATAGTGATTCAGATTCCGATAGCGACTCCGATTCCGACAGTGACTCCGATTCCGACAGTGATTCAGATTCCGATAGCGATTCAGACTCTGACAGTGACTCTGATTCCGACAGCGACTCTGATTCAGATAGTGACTCCGATTCCGATAGTGATTCAGACTCCGATAGCGATTCAGATTCCGATAGCGACTCTGATTCGGACAGTGATTCAGATTCAGACAGCGACTCCGATTCCGATAGTGACTCTGATTCCGATAGTGACTCCGATTCCGACAGTGATTCAGACTCAGACAGCGACTCCGATTCAGACAGTGATTCAGATTCCGACAGCGACTCTGATTCAGATTCAGACAGTGACTCTGATTCCGATAGTGATTCAGATTCAGACAGCGACTCCGACTCAGATAGTGATTCTGATAAAGATGTTAAACCAGAGACTCCGAATAATATTACGATTAAAAACAATGAAGATGGTTCAACTACTGTCAAAGGTAAAGGTGAACCGGAATCTGAAATCATTATCACTGATAAGGGTGGTAATGAAGTAGGTCGTGGTGAAGTTGATAAAGACGGTAACTTTAAAGTTGAAGTTGAGAATGGTCTGAAAGATGGTGAAGAGTATGATGTTGTCGCAAAAGATAAAGCGGATAACAAATCTCAGCCAGGGAAAGTTGTAGGTGATACCACAGCTCCTGATGCCCCCACGAATCTTGAGATTAACAATAAAGAAGATGGTTCTACGACTGTTAAAGGGAAGGGAGAACCAGGTGCTGTGGCTATTATCCGTGACAAAGATGGTAATGAAGTAGGTCGTGGAGATATTGATAATGATGGAAACTTTGAAGTTGAAATTAAAGGTGATTTGAGTTATAGCGAAGAGTTTTGTAGTAATAATGGGTGTTGGATTGTCGTTGAAGATGGATTGAGTGAGATTGAGGTGATTGTCAAAGATTCTGCGGGTAATGAATCTGAGCCTGGGAAGGTTGTGGGTGATACTACACCACCTAGTGTACCGTCAGGATTAGCAGTATCTGATGATGGCTTGGTTATTGTTGGTAATAGTGATCCCAATAGCACGGTTATAATCAAAAATGAAAAAGGAACACTTCTTGGCTCAGCAATAGCAGATGATTCTGGGAGATTTAAACTTTTACTGAGTAGTCCAACTGATGGTAGTTATATTTTGGCTAAAGCGAAGGATAAAGCGGGAAATGAGTCAGATTCTATTAAATATAAAACGCCAGATTATGTAGCGCCAAATGCTCCAAGCAATGTTACGGTAGCATCAGATGGGAAGTCTGTTTCGGGTAAAGGTGAGCCGAATGCTAAGGTCATTATAAAAAATAGTGGTGGTACAGTTATCGCTACAGGAACAGTTAATAGTGATGGTAGCTTTAAGGTTAATCTTAAAAATGCAACAGATGGAAGTACTATCAAAGTAGGCTTAGAGGATGCTGCTGGAAATAAGTCTCCTGAAGTGCCTAAAGGAACTCCTGATAAGGTTGCCCCTAACGCTCCGACGAATTTATCTGTCGGATCAGATGGGAAGTCTGTTTCGGGTAAAGGTGAGCCGAATGCTAAGGTCATTATAAAAAATAGTGGTGGTACAGTTATCGCTACAGGAACAGTTAATAATGATGGTAGCTTTAAGGTCAATCTAAAGAATCCTACTAGTGGGAGTAATATTAAAGTAGGTTTAGAAGATGCAGCTGGAAATAAGTCTCCTGAAATATTGAAGGGAACTCCTGATAAGGTTGCCCCTAATGCACCAACAGATTTGGTTGTCTCAAATGATGCGAAACTGGTGAGTGGCAAGGGTGAACCAGGAGCTACAGTTCAAATAAAAAACAGTGAAGGATTAGCTATTGGGAAAGGGGTTGTAGGTGCTAATGGCCTATTTAAAATTCCTATTACAATAGGGAAATCTCAAAGCTTAAGTGTAACATTAAAAGATAAGGCTAATAATCAGTCTAGACCTGGAAGTGTTTTTGCTAAAGTGCCTGCTCCGGAATATGAGATTGTTTATCAATATGAGAAAAAACCAGCTAAAACTGTAGGAATGAAGATACAAACGGGTCCAGCACTTAGGGATACGGCAAGAGCTAATTTTACTATAGCCCAAAAATCATCAGTTAGTAATATCGTTGTTTCTATGGCCACAAATGGAGCAAGAGGTACAGCTCAGCTCTATAATGGAGGTAAGTTATTAGCATCGAAGCCTATTACTCGAGATTCGGCGATCGTTTTTACTGGGCCATTTAAAGCTTCTGGTACCTATCAAGTTGTTATTCAAGCTACGGGTACAATTAGATCCGCTAATGTTAGATATGTGGAAACAGTCGCTGTGCCGAAAAAAGTCCTTAAGCCGCGTATGGC
>JASLFJ010000077.1 GCA_030150665.1 Enterococcaceae bacterium | reverse complement strand
GAGGTACGGAATGTAACTTAGAAGATAATGTATTATTGTAAGTTTCTTCTATAACTTCTGTATGTTTACTCTTATTCTTTTTGTGTCCCCATGAAAACATAATATTCTCCTTTATATAACCATCAAAATTTATAATGACACAATGATATAGTTTATTTTATCATAATAAAAAAACACCTTAAATAATCAATTTTAACGCGTTTCTATGTTAAAACGAAATTTAAAGGTGTTTTACAGTTTAATTGTATATCTGTAAACAATGCAGCATGTCCTTAAAAAATCATCTACACATAGTCTGATGTATTAAGAACCTAAAATTTTAACACCAAATGAAGGTGGAAAATCTGATAAAGCGGTAACCTTAACGACATCGCCTGGTTGAGGCGCGTGAATAAATTGTCCTGAACCAATATAAATACCTACGTGATGTGTTGCTCCTCGAGCACCGAAAAAGACAAGATCTCCTGGATCTAATTCGCTTAAACTAATCATTTTGCCAGCAAATTCTTGTGAGGTAGTGACACGAGGTAATAAAATACCATTGGCACGATATACATACTGAACCAGTCCAGAACAATCAAATCCAGAAGGAGTCGTACCTCCCCAAACATAAGGAGTTCCTAGATATTTAAATGCTTCTTCGACAATTTTATTTCCTTCAGCATCTTTTGGAATATGAATATTACCAGATAATTCTTTATTTTTTAACAAACGTTCTAAACGTTCATATTCTGACAGTTCTTGAAGCAATTGATCTCTTGATGCCGTTAATGATTGTTTTCGTTCTTCAGATTGCGTTTGAAGCAGTTCTAATTCTTGAATTAACAGTTCTTGTGCTATTTGTTGATTATAATAAGCTTCTTTTTTTTGCTCAACTTCTGTTCTTAGTGCATCTAGTTCTTTTAATAACTGCTCATTTAATAATTGTTGTTCTTCTAGTAATTGTTTATCTTCTTCTTGTTCTTTTCGAATATCATTTTGAGTCTTAGTAATACGACTTGCTGCATTTACTTTAGTAAATAATTGTGTAAATGATTCTCCACTAAAGAGCACATCCCAAAAAGAACGAGATTGTTCTTGAAGTTGTAATTTACGCGCCTGCTCATCAATTTTAGTCTGACGCTCATTGATTTTATCAGTTAATGTTACAATATCTTCTTTTACTAAATCTAAATCATGTTCTAAAAGTTGTTTTTTATGCTCTAATGTTTCTGCTTCTGCTTTTAAGTCTTCTTGCTTCTTTTTTAATTGTTCTAATTCTTCTTTTTTTTCTAATAATTCTTTTTTTCTTTGGTGTGTGATTGTTGTCTCATCTTGAATATTTTGATCTATTTGTTCTACCATTTTTAATTGTTCATTCACATCTATATCATCTGCTTTTACAATGGTTTTACAAGAAAAAAATAAAAAGGAAACACCAAGCATACTGAGTAAATAACTTGTTTTTTTCGTCATAAATAACTCCATTCCTTTTATAATATCTGAATTTCTTTAAGTAAATTATACCTCTTTCTATGATACAATGAAATAAATACATTTTCAAACTATATTTATCAGGAGGATTCTTGTGACGTTTTTTCGTAAAAATTTTGATTATGCAAAACAATTTTATGAGTATTCTATATATTATTTAAAAGATAGTTTTGTGTTACATATGATTATTTTATTAGGAATCATACCCTTTTTAAGTATGTTAATTCGAATTATTTTAAACTCAGGAGAAATTGCCTATATATCTTATGATAATATTGGCACACTTATATATACTCATCCTATTATTTTTATTAATTTAATCGCATGTATTTTATTATTATTAATTTTTGTATTTTTAGAAACAAGCTTTTTAATCTTTAGTTTTTCTTATATTAAACAAAAAAAACGCGTGCGTTCAGGAACTTTAATTATTCAAACATTAAATCAATACAAAAAAATTAATATTCCACTGATTTTATTTTTAATCGCTTATTTTCTTTTGATTTTACCTTTCGGAGGCTTAGGATACCATTCAGATCTTTTAACAAAATTAAAGATCCCAGGATTTATTCTTGATTTTATTTTTGCCTATCGTGTCCTTTTTATCGTTCTCATTGTGCTTTTTTATCTTTTCTTTTTATACTTAGGGTTACGTCTTTTATTTGTTTTACCCTTTATTTTACTTTATGATTTGACATTAAAAGATGCTATTAAAAAAAGTTGGTCTATTACAGGTACTTTTTTTTGGCAATTAATCGGACAATTAATTTTCTTTTATTTTTTTATTAATCTTTTTTTCTATAGCAGTTTACTTATGATGATTGGCATTCAAAAGTTAATTGAATACGGGTTACCGCATATCAGTTTAACAAGTGCCATCTTTATATTATTTATCATTCGACTCATTTTATTGTTACAAAAAATATTAGCAGCACTTATTATTTTCTTTATTATCTTTATCTATATTGAACCTAAACAAACTCATACTCATAAACTTGAAAAATATCGACACATTAACCCGATTTTATCAGGTATCTTAATTCTTTTAGGTAGCATATTTTTTATATCAACATTAAAAAATTATGCATTAGAAAGTTATGAGTATCTAACAGATTATTCTAATCATCAACCATTAACAATTTCTCACAGAGGAGTCGATCATAATAATGCTGTACAAAATACAATTACTGCATTAAAAACAACATCAGAACAAACACATCCCGATTTTATTGAGATGGATATTCAAAAAACAAAAGATCATCAATTTATTGTTTTTCATGATTTCTCGCTTAAAGCTTTAGCTAAACAACCTCATAAAATTAAAGAACATACTTTAGAAGAATTACGCTCATATTCCATTTCTGAACATCATCAAACAGATCAAATTTCATCATTTCAAGAGTATTTAGATGCTGCTGAGTTGTCTCATCAAAAACTATTAGTTGAGCTTAAAATTCCGAAAAACGATCCTGAAACAGATACAATTATCCAAGAATTTATCAATCAATATGCACAACGATTAATTGATGGTGGGCATGAATTACAAACTTTAAATTTTTATGCAGCAACAACAATCAAAGAACAATGTCCAGAGCTATCTGTAGGTTATATTATGCCATTTAATGTTATTGGGCCACCTCTTGCCAATGTTGATTTTTTTTCAGTGGAATATACTACCTTGACGAAAAATTTTATTAAAACAGCTCATCAAGAAGGAAAGCAAGTATATGCGTGGACAGTAAATGATGCACAAGCCATGACAAAAATGATGATTGATGGCATCGATGGTATTATTACAGATCAAATGACTTTACTAAATCAAGTGATTACACAGATGCAAGAACAACCTGTATACAGTAATTTATTATTAGATTTTATTATTCGCTTTGAATAATATTTTAAGTAGTATTAAGTAGTATATGGTATGAATAAAAAAACAAACCGATACATTGCATACACCAATGATATCGGTTTGTTTTTTATTCAGAAATAAATTATTTTATATAAGTTATTTTATGAATGATAAAAATTAAAATAAGCATTAAAAATCTCTTTAGCAATCAACATATTTAATTTATCTTTATCATCTTTGATTTGTGGCAAAACAACAGATAAAGCTACTTCTGGATCTTCTGAAGGTGCATAGGCAACTAAAGTACTATTTACTACAGCAATCACAGCATTAGGATCATTAGGTGGAATATAAAAAGTTTCAGCAGTCCCTGTTTTTGCAGAAATATGATAAGGTGTCCCTTGTAAATTTTTTCCTGTCCGTCGAGCGTCAGTGCCATTAACGACTTCATAAAATCCTTGTTGAATAATATCAATCGCTTCAGGTTGATCAATTTGATTTAACACCTTAGGTTCAATTTTATAATCTAAAGCACCTAATGCTCCTGTTTCTGTCGATTGATATACTCCT
>JASLFJ010000160.1 GCA_030150665.1 Enterococcaceae bacterium | reverse complement strand
AGGAGTATGTTTCATGAATGATTTAAGCTGGTTACAGCACTGTAAAGCACAACGCGTTTTATTTGTCACGACCAAAGAAAAAAGTTATATTCGTAACCGTCAAGAAATTGAGTTATTAACGAAGACTGCTAAAGAGGTCATAGTTATTGCTTCAGAAAGTAAAAACTACCTTTGGCGTATTCTTTATGCGTATTGGGGGCTTATTCGATACGGACTTATAGGCCGCAAGGTCGACACCCTTTTTATCGGCTTTTCCCCGCAGCTATTTTGGCCGCTTTGGCCATGTATCCAGCGCAGTGCAAAGACAGTTTATATTGATTTTTTTATCTCAGTCTATGATACATTTGTCGATGACCGGAAAAAAGTAAAACCAGGAGGCATTTTTGCTCGGTTTTTTCTGTGGATAGACCGTCTGATTTGGCACGGTGCAGATGATATTATTGTCGATACGGCCGCACACGGAGCATATTTAACAGAGCTGTTAGGCAGCCCTTCAGGATGCGTGCATGTTGTGTATTTGAAAGCAGATACTTCACTTTACTATCCACCAGAGAAGCAGCCTGAAGTCTATCATGTGATTTTTTTTGGCTCAGTGTTACCGGTTCAAGGGGTTGATGTTATTTTACAGGCATTAACGGATGTTTTAGCTGTTGAGCCAAAGATGCATGTGAGTTTTATTGGTCCGCTAAATCAAAAGCAACAGCTTCAAGCGCCACAAGGAGCGCATGTTTGTTATTATGAGTGGATGGATCAGCCGTCATTAGCGAAACTGCTACAAACAGGAACGTTAGGGCTTGCAGGACACTTTAGCGGTACTGTCGGTAAAGCAAAACGAACGATTGCGGGGAAGACATATATTTATTTAGCGGTAGGCTTACCAGTTATTTTAGGAGATAGTCCTGCCAACCGAGAACGGTTTTTACCCAGTGAGCAACATCTTTTTGTCCCGTTAGGTGATGCAACGGCGCTTGCTGGTCAAATACTTAAGCACTACATGCTTTGGAAAGAAAGGAACGAACAATCATGAAATGGATGGAAGTACGAATTCCAGTCCCAGAAGAAGATTTAGATCCGTTAGTTACAGCACTTACGAGTTATGGTATTTTCAATATGCAAATTGAAGATCCTAATGATGTTTTAACGTATGAGCCGAAATGGACGGAGTTATTAGATAAAGCAGCACTGGCTAAAGAGATGACAGCTGCCGTTACGATTTATTTTGATGAAACAACAGGCAGTGAGGATACTCTTATTGAGCTTACCGATTATTTAAAAGCATATGGCATTCATCCAAGCGCTTTAGCACATATGAGCTGTTTATGGCGTCAAGAGTCAGAGTGGGCTAATGCCTGGAAAGATTATTATCATGCAGAGCGGGTGACTCGCTTTTTAACCGTTGTTCCTAGTTGGGAATCTTACGTTCCAGAAACGTTTGATGAGCGCATCATTCAACTTGATCCAGGAATGGCCTTTGGTACAGGAACTCATGCGACAACACGGCTCTGTTTAATGGCTTTAGAGATGATCTTACGCGGTGGAGAGACCGTTTTTGATGTAGGAACCGGCTCAGGTGTTTTAAGTATTGCCGCTAAAGTATTAGGAGCAGATCACGTTTGGGCATGTGATATTGATCCAGTTGCGGTATTGGCTGCTCAGGAAAATATTCAGTTAAATCCAATGGCAGCAGGGATTACGGTTGTTCAAGGAGACTTACTGAAAGATACTGAGGCAACGTGTGACGTGCTTGTATCTAACTTACTGGCAGATATTTTATCAACGTTTCCAGAAGATGCTTATCAAACGCTACGTCCTGGAGGCTACTGGATTAGCTCAGGAATCGTGACGCATCAAGTCGCGCCTTTGCTTGAGTTAATGGAACGCGCCGGATTTTTACTTTATCATCAATACCAAGAAGCAGATTGGGTGTGTCTAGTGATGCGAAAACCTAATCTGAAAGGATAAGGAGTACCATTATGCATCGATTTTTTTTAACACATCATCATGATACTTACAAAGAAACGGTTACTGTCTCAGGCGAACAAGCACATCAAATCACTCATGTCCTTCGCGCTAAGATTGGGGATTGTTATCAATTGGCTTCTTCAGATGGTTACGTTACAGAAGGAGTCGTTCAAGAGATAGGTGACGGTCAAGTTACGTTTTTGATGACGAAATGGCAGAGTCAAAAAGATCAAGAGCTTCCTTATTCGGTTTCGATTGTCTGTAGTTTATTAAAAGGAGATAAGCTGGATTGGGTCGTTCAAAAAGCAACAGAGCTTGGTGTTCAGAGAATTTATTTAACTCAGACACGCTATAGTGTAGTTAAGTGGGACGTTAAAAAACAAGACAAAAAAGTAAAGCGACTGCAAAAAATAGCTCAAGAAGCGGCCGAGCAAGCAAAACGCGCGGTAGTTCCTGAAGTGATTTATTTAGCTGATCAAAACAGCTTACGTGCTGTGATTCAGTGTCATCATTCACTGATTGCCGCTGAGTCTTATGCGTATCAAGGACTTCATGACGGGTTAGTAAGTCAGCTGACTTCTCTTAATAAAGCAGCACAAGTACTGTGTTTATTTGGTCCTGAAGGGGGCTGGGATGTAGCAGAACTTCATACATTTTCTGAGTTAGGCGTTCATTTTTGTAGCCTAGGCCCACGTATTTTACGCGCTGAGACCGCCCCGCTTTATTTTTTAACAAGTTGTAGTGTATTATGGGAGTTACAGTAAGGTAAGGGAGGAAGTTAAGATGAGGCGACCTAAAATTGGCTTAATTGCTGATGTTATTTTAATAGAAGGCAATGCTGAGAGTTTATTTCATGCAAATTATGTTACAGATGCGGTTTCTCATTCGATTTTAGAAGCAGGAGGCTTACCGTTTGTTGTGCCGATTTTAAAAGAAGAGCAGTTAGATGATATTATTCCACATTATTTAGCAGCTTTTGATGGTTTTTATTTTGTAGGCGGTGCTGATATTGATCCGCAGTTTTACGGTGAAGCACCGCGCTGGACATGTGGGACCTTTGATACGGAAAAGGACCGCTTTGAATTAACACTGATGAAAGCAGCTTTTGAGGCAGGAAAAGCGATTTTTGCGAATTGTAGGGGGATGCAAGTGGTAAATGTCGCTTTAGGAGGGACACTGCATCAAGACTTACAAAGTGCTTCTAATGACTTTTATATTAAGCATGAAAATTTAACAGCAGTCTCTCCAGCGCATCTGCCAACACATTATATTCAAACGGTGACAGATAGTGCTTTAGCCCGTATTATAGGTGAACAAGCGTTTGTGAATTCTAGACATCATCAAGGGGTGAATCGTGTAGCTACACCGCTTAAGATTGTTGCAAGAAGTGAAGATGGGGTCATTGAGGCTTTAGAAAGTGTCGATAATGACCAAGTGCTTGCGGTTCAGTTGCATCCTGAAAATCTTTGGCCAGATCAACCTAAAATGTTGGCACTCTATCAAGATTTTATTCGCCGGGTAAAAGAACGGATGAAGGATTAATCTGTAGGATTATTTATTTTTGTATGCAGTATCATGCTTAAAAAAACACCTTAAAGATAGTGAATGGATCTATCTTTAAGGTGTTTTTGATTAAATCTTGATATAGCTTAAGTTGAAAAAGCAGGTGAAAATCGTTATAATGACAGTACTTAACA
This sequence comes from Enterococcaceae bacterium, assembly GCA_030150665.1. Lineage (GTDB taxonomy): Bacteria > Bacillota > Bacilli > Lactobacillales > Catellicoccaceae > JASLFJ01. The sequence goes on along the minus strand of JASLFJ010000160.1, from coordinate 1,278 downwards.
AGATCATCTGTATAGGCGAAGAAGAAGAGAAAGGAGTGGATAATGATGGTTCAAGATACACAAATGACCCCAGAAGAGGTGATTCAAGAAATTAAGCAGTATATGTCAGAAGAGGGGGTAGCTCTTGTTGAGCGTGCTTATCATTATGCGAAACAGGCGCATGAAGGACAAGTGAGAAAATCTGGTGAACCTTATATTATTCATCCCATTCAAGTAGCAGGTATTTTAGCAGATTTACGTATGGATCCACATACGGTAGCGACGGGTTTTTTACATGATGTAGTTGAAGATACGGCCGTGACTCTTGAAGATTTAAGTGAGCTCTTCGGCCAAGATATCGCAACCTTAGTCGATGGGGTTACTAAACTTGGTAAAATTCGCTATAAATCTCAAGAAGAGCAGTTAGCGGAAAATCACCGAAAAATGTTGTTAGCCATGGCACAAGATTTACGGGTGATTATGGTGAAACTAGCGGATCGCTTACATAATATGCGAACACTGAAGCATTTGCGTCCTGATAAACAGCGCCGTATTGCTCAGGAGACGTTAGAAATTTATGCACCGTTAGCACACCGGTTAGGGATTAGCCGGATTAAATGGGAGTTAGAAGATACTGCGTTAAGATATTTAAATCCGCAGCAATACTACCGTATCGTAAACTTAATGGCTGAAAAACGGACTGAGCGTGAAGCTTATATTTTAGATGTTGTAGCAGAGCTTGAACAAGCAACAAGAGAGCTAGGCATTCAAGGAGAAATTTATGGAAGACCGAAGCATCTTTATTCTATTTACCGAAAAATGACCGATCAAAAGAAAGCATTTGAAGAAATTTATGATCTGTTAGCGATTCGTGTCATTGTAGATACGATTAAAGATTGTTATGCGGTATTAGGGGCCGTACATACGCAGTGGAAACCGATGCCTGGAAGATTTAAAGACTATATTGCGATGCCTAAATCTAATATGTATCAGTCACTACATACCACAGTGATCGGGCCTCAAGGAAAACCGGTTGAAATTCAAATTAGAACCGAAGAGATGCACCAGATTGCTGAATACGGGGTTGCAGCGCACTGGGCCTATAAAGAAGGAAAAGGATCTGTAACGCCTCAAGATAGTCTTGTCGAACAAATCAGTTGGTTTCGTGATTTAATTGAACTGCAAAATGAAAGCTATGATGCTTCAGAGTTTATGGAAAATGTTAAAGGGGATATTTTAAAAGATAAAGTTTATGTCTTTACGCCTAAAGGAGATGTTACTGAACTGCCAAAAGGATCT
>JASLFJ010000055.1 GCA_030150665.1 Enterococcaceae bacterium | reverse complement strand
ATTTACTTTTGAAGGGCTATCAGGTATGGAGCAGATGAAGCAAATTATGTATCAATTAAGACATCATCCATTGGAACATATTCATGAAATTCCTGTGATTCGTTTTGAAGATTATCATATTGGGGAATTTGTTGATTATTTAGGGAATACAGGAGTTTTAGTATATCCTAAGGCAGATGTACTAAAATATATGTTAAAAGATGAAACGTGGATTGCGATTCGACCATCTGGTACAGAACCTAAGATTAAAATATATATAGGTGTACGTGGGGAAACAAAAGAAGAAGCAGAAAAACGTTTATTAGCATACAGTGATTTTGTCCAGACCTTATTATAATTGTTGGATTGAAAGGTGTGGAGAGTATGGATAACTATGATTCAGAACCGTTAACAAATAATCTATTAGATCATGTAAGTCAATTTTTTAAGTTGATGGGAGATCCTACACGTTTAAAAATTTTATGGGTGCTTAGTATATCTGAAGAAAGTGTGGGTAAAATTGCTGAAAAAATTAATATGGATCCTTCAGCAACATCTCATCAATTAAGATTGCTTAAATCATATCGCTTAGTCAAATCAAGAAAATCTGGAAAAGAAGTTTTCTATTCTTTAGATGATGAACATGTTGTGGATATTTTAGATCAAACCATAAAACATTTGCAACATACGCAAAATATGAATTTAGAGTGACTCGATGATGATGAAAAAAAGAAAAAACAGAGTAAGATATATTTGGTTATTTATTGGATTATTTGTTTTATCTGCGTGTAATAAAAAGAAAATAGAGCCAACAGATGTAGCAGAAAGTTTAATAGAGGCAGTTGTCTATCAACATGTAGATGATTTTTCAAAATATTTTATCAATAATGAAGAAATGCTTACGTCATTACAACAAGATCAGATAGATATTAATCAAGCTGTTGGTAAGATTACAGAGCATATTGCACCTAGAGAAGTGAATGAGAATATTCAAGAACTTATGAAACAGATGAATCAAAAAGCAGGCTATACTTTGTTTGTAAGAGAAGAAGATCACGGACAATATGCTTTCATTTATGATATTTATGGACTAGATTATTTAAGTATGCTAGAAGAAGTTTTAACACAATTTTTAGTAATGTTAGATCAAGATATTGAGTTACAAGAGCAGACGGTATTACAAGATAAGTTATTAAATGTATTGTTGTATCAACATATAGAAGATATTTCTGTAAATCAAGAGCCGATTAGAATTACTGTTTTTGCTGAACAAAAAGAAAATTTATGGTATATTTCAGATGAAGAATATCCTTATTTAGTGAATTTATATCTATCATCATTAACAGGACAGAAAAATATTGATGAATTTAGTATTGCTGTGACTGATGTATTGGAAACGTTAGTACAGAAAGAAAATAAAAGAAATCAATCTTCTCAATTGCAATGGGATTTGGATGATTTGTTTAGTGATATGGATCATTTAGAAGAAAAGGAGCGAGAATAATGACAGATTTAGTAGTTATCGTTAACTCTGATCAGCAACCCCATATTGCTCAGATTGGATTTAATCAAGAACAGTGGGATGATTTAGGAGAAATTTTATTTATTGAACTACCTAAGATCCATAGTAAAAAAGAAAAAGGAAGTCTGTTATTAGAATTAGAAGCAGAAAAAGCCGTCTTATCATATACGAGCCCTGTAAGTGGTACAGTTGTTAAGACAGCTAACGAGCAAGATATTTTTGAAGAATCAAAGCATCCTAAGTCAGATTTTTTTAGTTTGGTTGAGATTGCTTTAGATGTTAATGAAGTATAAATTGACAAAAAAATATATTATTTGATAATATACTGAGTAATTAAATAGTTAAAAGTGATGAAGAGAAGAGTAAATTGTTTGATGGTATACAGAGAGTCTTGGTAGCTGAGAAAAGATAACCTAGAACAATTGAAGATGGTCTTGGAGCTGGAACGATGTTCTCGCAGGCATGCGTTATCATGTAGAGTGTTTTATAACACTTGATGAGGTAATAATTGTGAAATTATTACAAATAAAGGTGGTACCACGAAAGAAAAACTTTCGTCCTTTCAGAAGTTATTTCTGATAGGGCGAAAGTTTTTTTATTATATGAAAAAGGAGTGAATGTGTATGTCATTTATTCAATTAAATCAAGTATCAAAAATATATGAAAGTGATAAAGGTGTCTTACATGCTTTAGATGATATTAATTTAAGTATTCAACAAGGAGAAATTTTTGGGATTATTGGTTATTCTGGAGCTGGTAAGAGTACATTATTACGCTTATTAAATGGTTTAGAATACCCATCCTCAGGAACTGTTAATGTTAATCATAAATGTATTACAGATTTGAAAGGATATGAATTAAGAGCTTTTAGAGAGCGTGTAGGCATGATTTTTCAACATTTTAATTTATTATGGTCTAGAACTGTATTTGAAAATATTGCGTTACCTTTAGAATTATCTGGTAAAAAAAATAATGATCGGATTCAAGAATTAATTCGTCTTGTTGGTTTAGAAGGTAAAGAAGATGCTTATCCTAGTCAACTTTCTGGGGGACAAAAGCAGCGTGTAGGAATTGCTAGAGCCTTAGCGAATGATCCGATGATTTTATTATGTGATGAGGCAACAAGTGCTCTAGATCCACAAACGACTGATGAAGTGTTAGAGTTGTTGGCAAATATTAATCAGCAACTTAACTTAACTATTGTGTTAATTACACATGAGATGCCAGTGATTCGAAAAATATGTAATCGAGTAGCTGTTATGGAACGAGGAAAAATTATTGAAGAAGGCTCTGTTATTGATATTTTTCGTCATCCAAAGACAGAAGTGACAAAAAGATTTATTACTCAGGAATTTTTTCAAGAAGAAGGCAATCGTATTGCACTACTTGAAGAACTTAAAGAAGCCCATCCTGAGGGCTATCTTGTCAATTTAACATTTAAGGGAGATCAATCTAAAACACCTGTATTATCTGAGGTTATCAAACATACGCCGATTACCGTTAACGTACTTCAAGGACAAATTCAACAGGCACAAGGCATTCCTATTGGTCTTTTGACTATACAGATGACCGGTCAAGATCAGGATTTACAAAAAGCAATTGATTATTTTAAACAGCATCATGTAGAAGTGGAGGTATTAGAATGAATAAAACATTTCTAGAAACATACTTTGATTTTCAACAAATTCATTGGGATAAGCTTGGTATTGCC
>JASLFJ010000033.1 GCA_030150665.1 Enterococcaceae bacterium | reverse complement strand
CTCTTCACTAGCGCAGGTGCGGGAACTTAGTTGGGCTTGGATGTTAAGTTATAACGAAGAAAGACCTCATGAGTCACTGGGAAATTTACCTCCCAGTGAATTTAAAAAACAATTAACCGAAAAAGTCTCTAGTTATGAACTTTGCGCTTGACGGTAAGCTTACGGAGTTAGAACCTCTGATATGTTATTATCCATAACAATAATTTATTTTACTGCTAAAGGTATATAAAGAAACACAATGAATAATTTCTTCACATTAATGCTAGTAATAGTCACTTTATCGTTTAGTAGCATAACCTACGCCTCTAAAAATGAATATTATCCCCATTATTATACAAAATTAGATCCTTGGAGGGATGAAAGCCTACTTTCTATGGGTAATAGGGAATATCTCAATCGAGACTATGCAAAAGCAGTAAAATTTTATAAAGAAAGTAATATTATAGAAGCTAAAACAAATTTAGCTATGCTGTATTTTGAAGGTTTAGGAGTTCGCCAAAATACAGAAACTGCTATTGAGATACTATTGATATATGCAGATCAAAAATATAACAATGCTATTGCACAGTATAATTTAGGGGTTATTTATTATGAGGCTAGACCTGATTTATATGGAAATGTAAAAAAAGCTAAGGAGTGGTTTGGTAAATCTTGTGATAATGGCATGACAAAAGCATGTAAAGCATATAATGAAATTTAATTCTTTTTTATACAGTCTAAGGATAATAATACAATAGATGCTGTTATTTGATAAATAAACGAGAAAACCAATTACGGTTTTCTTTTTTGTCTCGCTTTTGTATTCAAGTAGCAGTAATCGTTTATCTTTTTCCGCTAACAAACGTAAACTTACCCTAAAAAGGCACAAGCCAAAACTAGAGATTTCTGTCATCATTATTTAGATGGAGAAAATCATGAAACGATCAAAGTTCACAGAAACACAAATTGTAAATACGCGGATTCCAGTCGTTGTACTTCATCTAATGCCTAAGATTTCAAGTAATGGTCTGTCATCATCCTGCACCTGCTTTAAGTCAATACTTAATTGTGCTTCTAGCTCTCTTTCTATCCTTGCTTTGGCTTCCTTGTGTGATTCGCCTTTCAGCTTGAATTTGTCAATATAATGATCATCTACAAGGGTATTACCAATGGTTTTCCATTTGTCATCTTTAGCTTTTTTCTCAATATTATCAGATAACTGCTTTTTACTAGCTCTATGCGCTTGCCAATCCTCTTTAGAGGCATTGATAAAATAAACAGAGTTCCCATTTTCATCTTTATGATTCATTACTCGACCTATAGCTTCTTTTTCGCTTTCTCCTGCAAAACCGCCTTTTACTACAGTTTGCGATAGCTCCAACGCTTCTGCAATACTAATTTTTTGGCGTTTAAATTCAGATTTCTTTTGCTTAATTTTAAAAGAAAATCCGACAATAGTCCGCCCTTTTTTGTACTGCTCGTAATCAATTTTAAGATCTGTTTTTTCGTTTATTTCTTTTATGGACGAATCAAGAACAAATTTTTTAAAGTTGCTCATAGTCTTGTATTCTCCAGCCTCTAATCCCATTTGTGTTCTAAAAACCTCAAGCTTGAATATAGGCGTTTTTTGGGCTTTCGCCCACTGTACAAGCAATTCATAAAGCCTAATACTATAAACGCTTCTTAATCCGCTTGTTTTCTCTATTCGATAGCTTGTAAAAAACTGCTCATAACCATCTATCTGCGTTATTTCTTTGATTACATCAGGGCTTAAAGTGATTTCTAATGCAAATTCGCCCTCTAAATATTTAACTCTAGTTACCCATTGGCTTTTCACTTCGTTACCGTCTTCTAAAAATCTAAAACGGCGATTAAACAAACGTTCTTCGGCTTCTTTTAATGCTTCATATGCGCTAGGTGCTGATGTGTTGAACGTTTTTGAATAGCTTTCGGCACTGACATATAAAGGTTCATTGATTTTTAAACCTCCGTTTTCCCTTGCTCCAACGATAGCCATTTGTATAAGCCTTGTTTCCGTAACGGTTAAGCGCTGAATAGCCATCACTAATCTATTTGTTTTAACAACTAAGCCTGAACAAGCATCTTTATTTGAATTGCATAAATTTTCTTCTTTTAAATACATACTGACCCCCTTATTAGATTAGGTAGATGAATAATACCTTACTTATAAGTATATGGCAGTAATTACTATTCAAATATTAGGTTTTTCTAGTTTTATCGTTAGGTTTTTCTAGTTTTATCGTTAGGTTTTTCTAGTTTTATCCCTCTCGAATCGCCCTGATTGCAATGGATTTGAGAGGCGGAAAAGTATTACTTAAAAGTATTACTTAAAAGTATTACTTAAAAGTATTACGGACGGCTTCGCCTGCATTACGTTTTTTTAAAAAGCTTAAAAGCTAAAAATACGCCCTTAAATGGCTTGGTTTCATTTCAGGAAGGTCTTTTATAGTAAGAGGCTTAAAGGTGGCTTAAATTTAATTTTTGAGACGTCCTGTGTGAAATACAACACAGTGTAAAGCCAATATTCTAATAACTTAAAAAAGAAGTTTTTTATAACGATAAATCCAGTTTAAAAATATGAGCTTCA
>JASLFJ010000030.1 GCA_030150665.1 Enterococcaceae bacterium | reverse complement strand
GGGGATCGCCTAATCCATTAGAGTTCGGTAGAACGCTGTACTTAGGAATCCACTACGGCTTTAGCCTAGTGGTAGTTCAATATATCAGATCTTTGAAAAAAGAAAGATCATTTTGCTTAAGCGAAGCTAATCTTCTTCTGTTTTCATAAAAGCATCCTTTGTCAAATAAAGTATTATATGCTATGATATCGATATTATAAAAAAAGGAGAGGATCAATCTATGATGAGTCCACAACAATTTGAAGAAACACTTAAAAAATATGCTTATTTAATCGCTAAAACTGGGGTTAACGTCCAAAAATCCCATACTGTCGTTGTCCAAATTGAAGTTGAACAAGCTCGTCTAGCACGCTATATTGTTGAAGCATGTTATGAATTAGGAGCAAGTGAAGTCATTGTCAAATGGACTGATGATGTTGTAAGCAAGCTCTTTTTAACACATGCCGATGAAGATCGATTAAAAGAGCTGCCTAACTACCGCGTTTTAGAAGCTGAAGATTGGGTAGATAAAGGAGCAAGTCGTATTGCGGTTGTCTCTTCTGCACCTGATGCCTATCACGGAGTTCCCGCACAGCGTATCGCTCAATATCAAGAAACAGTAGGCACTGCGCTTCGCGTACTACGTCAAGCATCACAAGCCAATAAAATTAGCTGGACGGTTGTTGCTGCTGCAAGTCCAAACTGGGCTAAACATGTCTTTCCAGAACTAAGCACTTCAGAAGAACAAGTCATGGCTTTATGGGAAGAGATCTTTAAAACAACACGTGTCTTAACTGATGATCCTATCTTAGCTTGGGAACAACACGATGCCTTTTTAGAATCCAAAGCTAAAGCACTCAATGAAGCACAATTTGATGCGCTACATTACCGCGCTCCAGGAACAGATTTAATGGTTGGTATGCCAAAAAATCATATTTGGAAAGGTGCCGGAAGTACGAATGCTCGCGGTGAGAAATTTATGGCAAATATGCCAACAGAAGAAGTATTCTCAGCACCCGATGCTAGACGCGTTAACGGAACGGTCTCAAGTACACGTCCATTAAGTTATGGAGGAACCATCATTGAAGGGATGAAATTTACCTTTAAAGACGGCGAAGTCGTTGAATTTTCTGCAGAACGTGGTGAAGATGTTTTAAAAACATTATTAGAAACCGATCCTGGATCAAAACGCTTAGGAGAAGTCGCTTTAGTGCCACATAATTCACCAATTTCTGAATCTGAACTGACATTTTTCAATACATTATTTGATGAAAATGCTTCAAACCACCTTGCCTTTGGATCCGCTTATGCCTTTTGTGTAGAAGAAGGAACTACAATGACAGAAACTGAATTAGAAACAGCAGGACTAAACCGCAGTATTACTCATGTTGACTTTATGATTGGTTCTGAAGCAATGGATATTGATGGTATTTTACCTGATGGAACACGTGTTCCAATCTTTAGAAATGGCACATGGGCTAATTAATCATCAGCTAAAGTGCGTAATCACGCCTTAATCTTTATATCCTTTTGAACTACCACTAGGCTAAAAGCCGTAGTGGATTCCTAAGTACAGAGTTCTACCGAACTCTAAATAAAACATAAAATAAAGCATAAAAAAGTGAGCTAAATAACAGCTCACTTTTTTTATGCTTTATTTTGCTACATGATAAGTTGATATATGTGGGTACCAGTATTTATATATCTATAGAGTGATCCATATCAAACAATACCCTCCATATACAGAGGATCTTTTATCCTTGAGTCGTTGTTGCTTTTCGTTTAAAAAACCACAAATAACTAATAATACCCATGATAAGTAAACATACAAAAGCCAATAACGCATGAAAGAAATATGATTCTGGTAGTGCTAAAATAATCGGATCTGTATTTGGATCCATCATCCAATAATCATTAGAAAACACGAATTCATGAAACTTTAAAAAGAAATATTGAAAATTAACACTAATCATTATCATAATAAACGCAATCAAAATCAGCCACTGCCAAAACGCATGATACAGTTGATAAGCTTCATCCGGTGTCATTGTTTTTGCTTTTCTAATCAACCACCATAGACTAACAACAACACAGCTCCATCCTAAATAACTTCCGATTTGAAACAAACGTTTCACATCAAAAAAGTGAATGGCCCCTTCTACAGAACTTGGAAAATAACGAAAAGTCAACCATTTTTGATTGGACCGACCTAATAAATAATGAATCATCTCTTGATAACTATACATCAGCTGCGACGTACTTTTTCCAGTCATTTCTGTTAACGAGGCATAATAAATTTCAAAGGCATAAAGGGGATAACACCAAGCGACAAGCCACACCGCAAGCCAAATCAAAGCAAGCAGTTGAATCAAACTAAGGCCCCGATACCGCCACATTATAGACAACATAGATCTGCTAAAGTGTGGCATGTATAAGTCGGCGCTGGATCTAGAATCTCTTCAGGACGCGTAAATCCTGTATAAACTAATGCCGTATCCATCCCAACACGCATAGCTCCTTGAATATCTGTTAAGTAGTTATCACCAATCATGAGTGTTTTTTCTGGGGAAGTTTGAAGCAGTTGAAGTGCTTGTTGATACATATAAGCTTCTGGTTTGCCGATAAATTGTACGGGTTGTCTTGTCGCATACGCTAACAATTTAGCTAAAGAGCCGCCTCCAGGACATAAACCGTGTTCTGTTGGAATGAGCCGATCTGCATTTGTTCCAATTAAGCGTGCACCTGCTAAAATGGCTTGTGTCGCATCCGTTAATTTTTCATATGTAACATGACGATCTAACCCTACAACCACTGCTTCAGGCGTTTTACAACAAACATCAAACCCACGAGCTTGAAGATATTGAAGTAATCCTGCTTCTCCAATAACATAAAGTGATTTTGTAATGCCTTCTTGCCTTAAATAATCTGCAGTAGCCATCGCTGCAGTATAAATAGCCGTTTTAGGAACGTCTAATTCGTAGTGCTTTTTTAGTTTTTCCTGTACGGCTTCAGGGGTTTGTGTTGTATTATTGGTCATTAATAGATAAGGAATATTTTTCGCTTGCACTTTTTTTAAAAAAGCTTCTGCTTCTAAAAGACGCTTTGTCCCCACGTAAAGCGTACCATCAAGATCAAATATATAGCCGTTATACTGCTTCATCTTCTTCCTCCGTTACCGATGTTTCTTTTTCTAAAATAAAATAAGCACAACCATACTGACAGTCTTCAATTAAATACTGATGAATAAAAGGCACCGTTTGTTCTTCAGGAACTGATTTATTGCGGTGATAAAAGCCTTTCAGCCGAAGCTGATCATAGCCCCAATCACCAACAATTACATCATATTGCGCTAAAATAGGACTATAACGCTTTTGAAAAGCTGCTAACTGAAATCCTAAACGGTAATCAACACGCAAATAGTAAAGCAAATCATCAATAACAATTTGACACTCACTTACAGGATAAATCACATCTTCCATTTGCGCTTCCCAAGCTACTTTCCAAAAAGGGGGAGTATTGTTTTGATCATAGTTCCGTTTCATCTAACCTCTCTCCTTTATTGATAAATCCATAACACTTGTCCTGGATGAATCGTTTCACTTGTTAAATGATTCCACGCTTTTAGCTGAGACACTTGAACACCATATGCGGTTGCAATACGGTATAAACTATCCCCTGGTCGCACTTGATACTTCGTTTTAGCTCCTTGTGAGCTGTTTGCACTCATTTGATGTGTGCCTTGTACGGCTAACATCTGTCCTGGATAAATCGTATCTGTTGTCAGTTGATTCCACGATTTTAACTGCGCGACTGTAACTTGGTATCGCTTCGCAATAGAAAATAATGTATCTCCAGATTTTACTTGATAGTGCTGTGTTTTTGGACGTGTTGTATTTACAGCCGTATTTTTTGGAGTTGAAGCTTGGTTTTGAATGATAAGACGCTGACCTGGATAAATGACATCACTTGTTAGCTGATTATTTTGTTTTAACGCCTGTAGACTCAGGCCAAAGCGCTGACTGATCCCATAAAGCGTATCCCCAGGTTGTACAGTATACTGTTGTTGTGCTGTTGGAGCTTGAGCTTGCGGTGACGCTATTGAAGCAGCATTAGTAATCTTTAACCGCTGTCCTGGATAGATGATATCACTTGTCAGTTGATTATTTTGTTTTAACGTCTGTAGACTCATGCCAAAGCGCTGACTAATTCCATAAAGCGTATCCCCGGATTGTACGGTATAAATCGTTTCTGATGTATCTTGATGTTGCGGCGGTGAGGCTACAGGCGGATTGATCTCTTGTGCGTGCACGCGTAAGACTTGTCCTGGATAAATCACATCACTTGTTAACCCGTTCCATGATTTTAACTGATCAATACTCACTTGAAACCGTTGACTGATCCCATAAAGCGTATCTCCAGATTGTACGGTATACTTCTGTTCGTTTGCCGCATTTTGGGGTGGAGTTTGTGGTTGTGGTTCTGGCGTAGGCGTTGATGTTTCTGGGACAGGGGGATTAGGAGTTTGAGTACCTTTTACCGTTAATGCTTGTCCTGGATAAATCACATCACTTGTTAATCCGTTCCATGATTTTAACTGATCAATACTCACTTGAAAACGTTGACTGATCCCATAAAGCGTATCTCCAGATTGTACGGTATACTTCTGTTCGGTTGCCGCATTTTGGGGTGGAGTTTGTGGTTGTGGTTCTGGCGTAGGTGTTGATGGTTCTGGGACAGGGGGATTAGGAGCTTGAGTACCTTTTACCGTTAATGCTTGTCCTGGATAAATCACATCACTTGTTAATCCGTTCCATGATTTTAACTGATCAATGCTGACGTTAAACCGCTGACTAATACTATAAAGCGTGTCTCCTGATACAACATGATAAATCGTTGCTTGTAAGTCTTCAGAGAGTTCTTCTTCTTTAGGCTGTTCGGGTACTGTAGGTACTGAAGTATTAGGCACTTCAGGAGTCTCAGGAATAGTAGGATGATTTGCGGGAGCATCAAACCGGGTTAGCTGATACGTTTCAATCAAACTATTTAACTTTCCAGCATACCCTGGATCGGTTGCATATCTTCCAGTCAACCAAGCCGTTGCATCTCGGTAAGAGGTTGTATTACTACGCCACGCTCCTGAGTAAAAATAAACACCTGGAGAAAATGAAGTTGTTTTTAACACACGGGCATTATCCATTAAAGATTCTGTATAAGAAGGATAGGCTCTAAAATGATCATAAATGGTCACCCATTGTCCGTTAAAAAATTCTTGAGTTTGCATCTGAACCGATTGACCTTGATAATTGCCTTTAATCCCAAACAAATTATGATAAGGAGCTTGAGATAAAGCACTACTTCCCCAACCACTTTCTAAAATAGCTTGAGCAATCATAACAGAGGCATAAAGATCTTCTTGAGCAGCTACGGATTGTGCTAACGGGCCAATCGTGGCAATAAAAGTCTCTGGTGCTTGACGCTGCATTCTCGCTTGTGCTAGTGAGCTGCCAATCGGTAAATAGCGCGTTGCGTCTTGAACATGGCCATCTTCATCGCTACGCTCAATAATCACCGTCTCTAACGTTTCTTCTTCTAAATCCGCTGTTTCTGTCTCTGCTTCTGTCTCTTCGTATTCAGGAATCACTAGATCTGATAATGGTGCTGTCTCTTCAGTAAAGGCTGGCTCTTGACCTTCTTGATAGGCTTGTGGCGCCTGTGAATCCATCTCACTGGCATAAACAAGTTCATCTAAGATAGGTGTTGAAAAAGATGAAGCTAATAATACGGTTCCTACAAAGGTCTGTTTTTTTAAATCTTTTGTTTTATAATCTTGTTTTCGATCGGCTTTTCTACTCAAAATGCGACTCCCCTTTAATCTATATCTTCTTTATTTATTATATCATATCCTTAAGTCCGTTTTGATACAACAAATAACCAAAATCTTCACATTTATTTTAGAAAGTTTTCTTTTTTCTACAAAGATTTGTTATAATAAGGCTCATATGAATTGAATTTATATTTAGAAAGGATGACATTAGTGACTTCATATCGTAATAAACCTTATATCATCATTGGGATCATTTCTGGAGTGATCTTTATCTTACTGAGTCTTTTTGTCTTAACAAATCTCTCTTTATTAACACAACTAGATTTACCTATTCGCTCTACATTAAGACAGCCCATTACACCAGATCGTACTAAAGTTTTTAAAATCTTTACCTTTCTTGGAAGCGGAACATTTCTTGGTGGATGTACTGTACTGATCAGTGCTTTATTGATTTGGAAAAAACAATATGCTTCAGGAATTTGGATGTTTGTAAATGTCGGAGGTATGGCTGTTGTTGGCGATAAAGTCATTAAACATCTCTTCGATCGTCCCCGCCCACCCGTCAGTGAAGCGGTCATTATCGAAACAGGTTACAGTTTTCCAAGCGGACACTCTTTAGGTAGTATGTTATTTTATGCAGGACTTGTCCTTATTTTAGCAAGCTATGTTCCTAAGAAAAAATACTTAATCGCAGGATCCAGTCTGATGGCTGCAGTCCTTATTCTTATGGTAGGTTGGAGCCGTATTTATTTAGGTGTCCACTATCCTTCTGATGTTTTAGGAGGCTACAGTCTTGGATTATGTTGGCTGATGCTGACTTATCCTATTTACCGTCATTTCTTAACAAAACAATATCTTACAACCGTCAAAAATCAAACGATAACTACGCAAGTTATGCCACAAACACGAATGGAACGGAGACATAAACGATGAGCAACAAACGCTACTATACTTGGAATCAAGCCCTTCATGAACAGTTTGGTGGCAAAGTATTTAAAGTGCCAATGGATGCTGGATTTGATTGTCCAAACCGAGATGGTACGGTAGCTCGTGGTGGATGTACGTTTTGTAGTGTTTCTGGATCTGGAGATTTAATTTTAGCTCCTGAAGATCCGCTGCCGATACAGCTTAAAAAAGAAGTTGCACGCATGCAAAGAAAATGGCCTAACGCGCATCAGTATTTACTGTATTTTCAAAATTTCACAAATACCCATGCACCTGTCCACGTTTTAAAAGAACGTTTTGAATCGGTCATCAACACACCCGGTGTCGTAGGCCTTTCTATTGCCACACGTCCTGACTGCTTGCCTCCAGAGACTGTAGAATATCTTGCAGAACTCAATGAACGCTACTATTTATGGGTTGAGCTAGGCCTGCAGACAACCTTTGAAACGACCGCAAAACGCATTAACCGAGCGCATGATTTTAAGACGTATGTTGAAGGTGTTGAGCGACTCCGTAAGCATCATATCCGGGTATGTACCCATTTAATTAATGGGCTTCCTTTAGAGACGCCTGAGATGATGTTAGATAATGTAAAAAATGTGATTCGCTACTCTGATATTCAAGGGATTAAACTACATCTGCTTCATTTAATGCGAAAAACGAAAATGATTCGTGATTATATGCAAGGTGATTTAAAACTCATGGAAAAAGAGGACTATGTCTCTGTTATCTGTGATCAGTTAGAACTGATTCCCAAAGATATTATTATTCACAGACTCACCGGTGATGCCCCAAGAGAGACATTAATTGGGCCTATGTGGAGTCTTAAAAAATGGGAAGTGCTCAATGCAATTGACGAAGAACTTGAACGCAGAGATACTTACCAAGGAACTCATCTATCTTATTTAAAGGAGTAGGAATGATGTTTTATGCAAAAAACTACAGTCATACATTACTGAAACAATGGATCCGCCCAGGAGATTATGTTGTAGATGCTACAGTAGGTAACGGCTATGATACGTTAT
>JASLFJ010000156.1 GCA_030150665.1 Enterococcaceae bacterium | reverse complement strand
AATGTTCCGGCAAAAGAGCGAGTTCTTGTAGGATTTCGTGAGCGCTTAACTCCATTTATTGTCGATATGCATCGCTGCCCCATTTTGGAAGAGAAGATCGACCAATTGATTACGCCGCTATCAGAGATGATAGGGAAGCTTTCTATTGCCGCAAAGCTACCACAAATTGAAGTAGCTGTTGGGGATGATACCCATGCGTTAAGTTTTCGGGTGCTTGAAGCGCCAACGGAAGAGGATTTAGAGATTTTAAAAGCCTTTGAAGCGGAGCATGATCTTATTATCTATCTGCAACCCGGGAATGAGTCGACAACGACAGCATTAACGGAGAAAGGAGCTTCAGATCAAGCGCTCTATTATCGACTTCTGGATCAATTGACACTCTACTTTAAGCCTTACCATTTTACGCAGGTCAATCCGGCGATGAATAATAAGATGGTTAAACAGGCATTATCACTGCTCGATCTTAAAGGGGATGAAAAGGTTCTCGACCTCTTTTGTGGTTTAGGCAATTTTACATTAGCCTTAGCGACCGCGGCAGGATCTGTCATTGGTGTTGAAGGAGATAAGAGCTTAACAGATTGGGCAGGACGGAATGCGCAATATAATAGTATTGAGAATGTAGAGTTCCATTGTGCTGATTTAACGCAAGATCAACATGATGCGCCTTGGATGAATGAAAAGTATGATGCTATCTTGATTGATCCACCACGATCAGGTGCACTAGAGATGATGCCATATCTTGGAAAATTAGCACCCCAAAAAATTCTCTATGTCTCCTGTCATCCGGCAACATTAGCGCGTGATCTAGCGCTTCTAACAAAAGAATACCCTTATGAACTCGTCTCAGCGGGTGTGATGGATATGTTCCCGCATACTGCTCACGTTGAATCGATGGCACTGCTTGTTAGAAAGGATGAGGAAGTCGCTCAGTAGTTGACTATTAGACTTGATTTGACTTGATCTGATGGGGAAATTTCCCCTTTTTTAATTTAATGATATGTATTGATTGTAAGCATTGATTGTTGATGCTTTATAACAATTTTAAGGAGTTCTCATCATGCGGCCATTTAAGAATATTCTCATCTACCAATTTGATGAGCCATTGACCTTAGAGACAGCTGAGCTTGAGGCGTTACTCAGTGAACATCCATTACGAGATTGTGGTGATGATGAGTTAGAAGTTTATGGTTGGTTGCCGGCATTCTCTCAAGGAGAAAATTTAGTCGAAACAATTCATAATGCTCACTTTATTCGTCTTGGTATGGAGGTAAAAAAGCTGCCTCGTCGGGCAATTCAAACGGCAGTCGAGAAGCGCGCGCGAGAACATAATATTGATCTTCATGATCGCGTTAAGCAGAAAGAGCTAGAAGAGATCATTACCAATGAATTTGTCCGGAATATCTATCCGGAGCAGAGCTCAATTATGGCGTATATCGATCTGGAGAAAAATTGGTTAGTGATCGATGCCACTTCTGAAAAAAAAGCCTCATTAGTGACGGCAGTTCTGCGTCAAACTTTAGGGTCTTTGCCGGTAGTCGGATATGCTCCTCAAGTAGAGATGGCACTACTGATGACCGATTGGGTTCAAAATGGTTTAACGGATCATCGTTTTCAATTTCTCGATGAAGTAGAACTCAAAGAGCTTAATAAAGAGGAGGGAGGTGTCGCCCGTTATCGTGGGATTCCTCTCGACTCAAAAGAGATTGAGCTCAATATTTCAGAAGGTTGGAGTGTCACAAAGGTGGGGCTTGCCTATGAGGAGCTTGTGACATTCTCACTTGGAGAAGATTTCATTATTAAGCGAGTCCGTTATCTTGATCAGTTTCAAGAGCGATTAGAGTTGAGTGATGATCAAAATGCCGTTGCTCAATCGAATGGTTATCTTTTAGTGGATACTGTTCGAAATCTTGTGACAGATCTCTACAACCTCTGTTATCAAAGTGATGCTTCCAAATAGCGGATAAAGTTTATAGAAGCAGCCATTAAGAAGGAGAGAATTCTCTCCTGCTGTAATGATGGCAGTTAGTATAAAAATGGAGAATAAGGGGGTAATTTGAATGATTTTTATCAAAAACCCCCATAAATAATCACTCTTTTAAGGCATGATTCTCTATTTAAAGTAATATAATGTTTTTCTGTTGTTTCTCTAATGGCTTTTAGGGTTAATAAATGATCAGACTGAACAATCTGAACAATCTGAATAAGCTGTTTAGAGGGCAACTTAAATAATTATTTAGATGATTACTAAATTGAATCATTTTGATTGATCGCAATTGGTCTCAACTTGTCTCAATTAAAGGCATTATGACTTTTAAGTTAAAACTCAGAAGCGATAAAATCTAGAATTTTAGTTTTTAAAGGGTTATCTTTTAGAGTCCATGTTTTAGAGGTGTTATTTTTAAATTTAAATTAAAGATCTCAATTAAAGATCTCAAGGTCTAAAGTTTTACTGCTGATAGAGTCATTCGTGAAAGTAGGCAGTAGAAGCTTAAAAGTTAATTGATTGTCAGAGCTTTATTGTAAGAGCCTTATTCTTATAAAAGCTCTATTTTTATTAGTAATTATTGATTATTGTCGATGAGAGAGTTTTGCAACTTATGAGTAACAAACAATATACATCTCGTTCTATAGAAGTTCTATCTGGGCTAGATCCTGTTCGTAAGCGCCCCGGCATGTATACGGATACCAGCCGCCCGAATCATATTCTTCAAGAAGTTATCGACAACTCGGTAGATGAAGCGCTTGCAGGTCATGCAACCGCGATTACCGTCACTCTCTATCACGATGGGTCTCTTGGTGTAAAAGATGATGGTCGAGGAATGCCGATCGATATCCATCCCGACCATGGTGTTAGTGGTGTGGAACTTATCTTAGCTACGCTCCACGCCGGCGGAAAATTTAATAATGATAATTACCAATATTCAGGTGGTTTGCATGGTGTTGGTGTCTCTGTGGTCAATGCGCTCTCAGAGCAGCTAGAAGTGACAGTTCACCGAGATGGTAAAATTTATCGCATCACTTTCCAAGATGGTTATAAGGCGAGCGAGTTAGAAGAGATTGGCAAGTGTGCAAAGAGCGAGACCGGTACGGAGATTCGCTTTAAACCTGATGAGAAATATTTTGATTCTCCTAAGATTGCAAAAAAAGCGCTCTCAGATCTCTTAAAAGCAAAGGCGATTCTTTGTGCAGGATTGAAGATCACTTTAGTTGATCAGACGCATAAAGAGGAAGAAGTTACCGTTTGGTGCTATGAATCTGGGGTAGAAGAGTATCTATACGATATGCTAAAAGAGGTAGATCATCTGCCTAAAGAGATTATTTTTGGCGAGTATAGCGGAGAGTCGGAAGAGGCGATTTGGGGCTTTGCTTGGAGTGAAGTGGGTGCGCCAATTATGGCAGAAAGCTATGTGAACTTAATTCCCACACCTTTAGGGGGAACTCATGTTAATGGCATGAAGTCGGGATTAACAGAAGCACTTCGGGATTTTTGCGAACAACGTAATCTTCTTCCAAGAGGGGTTCGTATCACGCCGGAAGATCTCTTCTCTCATCTCAATTTCCTACTATCCGTCAAGATGCAGGAACCTCAATTCTCAGGGCAGACTAAAGAACGTCTAAGTTCAAGAAGTATTGCAACACTACTTAATGGTGCGATTAAGGACTTTTTCACCCTCTGGCTCAATAATCATGTTGAAGATGGAGAAGAGATTGCAGAACTGGTTATTACAACGGCACAAGCTCGCCTTAAGAGTGCAAAGACGGTAGTCCGTAAACGAGTTTCTCAAGGACCTAAGTTGCCCGGGAAGTTAGCCGATTGCGTCAGTACCGATGTCAATGAGACAGAGCTCTTCTTAGTTGAGGGGAATTCTGCCGGTGGTTCTGCAAAACAGGCTCGAGATCGAGATACACAAGCAGTGATGGCATTGAGAGGGAAAATTCTTAATACTTGGGAGGTTCCGACGAATGAGATTTTAGCCTCTAATGAAATTCACGATATCTCAGTAGCGATTGGGGTC
>JASLFJ010000010.1 GCA_030150665.1 Enterococcaceae bacterium | reverse complement strand
TATAATAGAAAGTAATCCTTGATTCATACTTGTTGATCCTTTCTTTGATTATCTTTTTTCCAAACACATGTCCCAGAAACAAATGTCATCACAGGCATACCGAATACAGACCATTGATCAAACGGAGTATTTGTTCCTTTAGAATTAAATTGTTGCGCATCAATCATTTCATGATCTTTAATATTAAATACCGCTAAATCTGCAGGAGCTCCTACTGATAAATTATTTTCTGTTAATTGAAAGATTTGGGCTGGTTTTATAGACATAAACTGAATTAACTGTTCTAACGTCATTATATTTTCTTTCACAAAGTAAGTGTACATTAAAGGAAAAGCGGTTTCTAAGCCGATAATTCCAAAGGGGGCGTTTAAAAATCCGGTATTTTTTTCTTGTTTTGTATGTGGTGCATGATCTGTGGCAATAAAATCAATAGTCCCATCTAGCAATCCTTCAATAAGTGCTTGACGATCTTCTTCTGCTCTAAGTGGGGGATTCATTTTCCAATGACCATGATCTTTTGGAATATCTTGATCCGTAAGTAATAAGTGATGCGGTGTTACTTCTGCAGTCACATGAATTCCTGCAGCTTTTGCATCACGAATCACCCGCACACTTTCTTTACAAGATACGTGACATATATGATAATGTACACCTGTTGCTTCAGCTAAAAGAACATCTCTAGCAATTTGGGTAGATTCTGCTACACTTAAAATACCAGGTAAGTTTAATACTTCAGATTTTTTTCCTTGGTGCATAACACCATTATAGACTAGAGAATCATCTTCAGTATGAGCAACAATAGGTTTATTCACTTGTTTTGCTTGAAGCATTGCTTCATACATAGTAGCTGCAGTTTGTACACCTACACCATCATTAGTAAAAGCAAAGGCGCCAGCATCTTTAAGTTCTTTAAAATCAACAAGTTGTTTGGAATGTAAATTTTGAGTAATAGGTGCATATTGATAAACATGCACATAAGCATCTCTTTGAATTATCTTTTGAATTTTTTGAAACTGTTCAGGAGTATCTGGTACAGGGGATACATTAGGCATTGCACAAATGGTTGTAAATCCGCCGCTTGCAGCTGATAAACTTCCTGATAAAATAGTTTCTTTTTCAGTAAATCCTGGTTCTCTTAAATGGACATGAATATCAACAAGCCCAGGTGTGACTAAAGCTTCATTTAATTCAATGACTTCATCAAACGAATACGCCTGGGATAAATTACTTCCTAATGCGTGAATCTTGTCATTTTGGATCCAAATATCTAAAACGTGTGTGTCATTATTTGAACGGTTCACTGTCGCATGTTTCAATAAAATATTCATGATATCCCCCTATTAAAGATCATTTTAAAAGATAAATTATTTAAGCACTGATACTTTGTGTTTGTTGCATAAGTTGTCTTGTATATAATACAGCCTCTAAAATAGCCATGCGCATAAATACACCGTTATGCATTTGTTGCACAATACGTGATTTAGAACACTCTACAAGTTCATCTGCTAATTCGACATCACGATTTACAGGAGCTGGATGCATAATAATAGCTCTTGGTTTTAAACGCTGTGCGCGCTTTAATGTTAATCCATATTCATTGTGATAATCTTTTTCAGAAAAACGAGTTACATCATGATGACGTTCTTTTTGAACACGAAGCATCATCATCACATCAACTTGATCTAATAATTCATCAATGGGTAGATAAGTACCATACCGATCAAATGAAGGATCGTACCAAGATTTAGGTCCTGAGAAAAATAGCTGAGCACCTAACTTATGAAGCATTTGCATATTCGATTTTGCGACACGTGAATGCATTAAATCACCGATAATTGCTATTTTTAGTCCGTTAAAGGTTCCAAATTCTTCGTAAATTGTCATTAAATCTAATAAACATTGTGTAGGATGTTGTCCACTTCCATCCCCACCATTAATTAAGGCGCATTGAATATTATCACTATTAATTAGCTCTTTATAATAATCTTCTTGAGGATGTCTAATCACAGCAACATCAACCCCTAAAGCAGACATCGTAAGCACAGTATCATATAAACTTTCTCCTTTTTGTACTGAACTACGGCTTGCTTCAAATTCAATAACATCTAATCCTAACTTTCTCTGTGCAATATCAAAACTTTTATGTGTTCTTGTACTATTTTCAAAAAATAAATTCGTTGCTATATATTTATTGTTTAAACACCAACGTGAGCCTTGTTTAAAATCTTGAGCGCGGTGAATTAATCCTAATACCTGATCTTGAGTTAATGATTCTGTTGTTAGTAAATGTTGTAATTGAATAGGTTGATGCATGAGATATCCTCCTTATATATTCTCTTAAATACTATTTAAATATACAAAAAAACTCCTATCCAATGAGGATAGGAGTTTGCTATATAGTGAATGAATATATATGCTTAAATATATAACATATAAAACACTGTTTACTATGAGATTTATTGAAATGTATATAAAATACATGAAAACAAATCTACAAACGCTCCTTTTTGGTCTCACAGGACACATATTA
>JASLFJ010000004.1 GCA_030150665.1 Enterococcaceae bacterium | reverse complement strand
AATAATAGGCACCCATATATTTTGTGTGATTAGATAAATAATACCTAAGTAAAGACCGGCAAAAATATAAGGACCTGTTGCGAGAAAGCTACCACCAAAATTATAATAGTGGGAAAAACCAAATAAGATACTAGAGAGAATTAACATAGTTGCTAATAATAATTTGTTTTTTCGATAGACATACATTCCTTCATATCGATATGTAATTTCTTCAACAAAGGCAACAATTAGATCTAGGATACCAGCAAAAAAAGTAAATAATAAACCTGGACCAGAATTAATATTAAAAGAATACGACTCTATTGGATGTTCTGGGATGAACTGATTAAAAAAAGGTCGTGTTAATTGAACGATGAAACTAAGCAAAAATAGAGAAATAATAATGATCAGGATATTACGCCATTTTTTCTCTTTAAATGCTTGCCATTGTTGGGTAATGAGTTGATGCTTTGTTTTTAACTCTCTTATAAAAATAAGTAGAAACCAAATAGCAGGAAAGAAAAAGTAGAGGTAAGGATTATTTCCAGAAAATATTCTAGCTAATGTTAAAATAATAAGCGTCCCTATAAAAATAAGTACTGTAGAAATAAAAGGGGTTTTAATATAAGATTGTTTCATAGTAGATCTCCTTTTTAATTAATAGGTATAATTATATTTACTTTAACAGGAGTATTGATATATTTCAAATTTTTAATTTATAATCTATTGATAAGTAATTATTTTATTATAGGTTACTATAGTTATATACTTATTAATTAAATAAAATAACCAAGTAGCTTTATAAGTGTTAATGGGCTACTTGGTTATTTTAATTATTTATTTAAATAATCTTGAAAAGAATAAGATTGATAAAGATCTTGTGTTGTTTTTTGATGATTATTAGAAAATAGACTTGTTGAATGAGCTCCTTTTTGTTGTTCAATGGCATGTAATTGTTCTACTTGATTTTTATAATTGTAATCTAATGGATTGATAGGTTCTAATTCAGGATGTTCATAATATCTTAATAGATCTTTAGTGGTAATAGAATCAGAAATACGAAGTTGCAATTCTACTTGTTGTTTAAGATCTAGAAAGTGTTGTTGTTGCTCTGGTGTTAAGTCAGTATAGAGTTCACCTGTTTCTGGATTATAAAACTTATCTCCTAAACTGTAAACATCTTTTGATACAAAATCACCATTTCTAAAAGCAACTAATCCTTGATTATCTTTAGAAAAAAGATCTTGTCCTAAATGGATATAATCTGTAGTATCAATGCCTAAAAGGTGTAGTAGTGTTGGTAATACATCTACTTGTCCACCATAGGTGTGTGAAATAGAGCCGTTCGTTTCACCAGGGATATGAAACATTAAAGGAACACGTTGCATCATAGCATTATCAAAATCAGCCCACGTTGCTTTATCTTTACCTACAAGTTCTGCTAAATCTGGATTTCTAGAATTAGAAATTCCATAATGATCTCCATAAAGTACTAAAATAGAGTGATCAAGCAATCCAGATGCGTCTAAGTACTGATAAAATTCTTCTACAGCTTTATCTAAATAATTAGCTGTTGCAAAGTAGCCATTAATGGTTGCATCATTAGTATTTGCTAAAGGAAATCCTGCTTCATCATCGGTAAATTTAGAATATGGATAGTGATTAGATACCGCAATAAATTTTGTATAAAAAGGTTGTTGTAAATGTTCTAAATACTCAACAGATTGTTTGAAAAAGGGTTTATCATGAAGACCGTACTGAAAAGAATTTTCAGGTGTAACATCATAATAACTGCTATCAAAGAAATAATCATAACCGAGTCGTTTGTAAGTATCGTTACGATTACAAAAGTTTCCGTTATTACCGTGAAAGACTGCAGAAGTATATCCTGCTTTTTGGCTTAAAATTGCGGGTGCAGCTTGAAATGTATTTTTATCCCCTAATTGTGTAAATAATGGCCCTTGAGATAAACCAAAAAAAGAATTTTCTAAAAGTGTCTCTGCATCACTAGTTTTACCTGATTTCACTTGATGGAAGAAATTATCAAAGCTATATGTTTCAGGGCTGTGATATAACTGATTTAAAAAAGGTGTTACTTCATGGGCTGTTCCTTCTTCATCGATAAATTGGTAATCTAGTAAAAATTGTTGAAAACTTTCTAAGTGAATATAAATAACATTTTTTCCTTCAGCAATCCCAAATAAATTAGGATCAGGACTTACTTGATGTTGTTTTACATATTGGGTAACATCTACTAAATCACTAGGACTTGCTTGAGCTCTTGTTTGATGTGCTGTATATGTCTGATAGCCATCATAACCTGTAAAAAAAGGAATTCCTAAATATTTTACAATATGTGTATGAGAAAAAGTTCTTTTTAATAGACCAGGACGGCTTGTTTCAGCAAGCATTAAGTTAAAGCTAAATAACATCGTTGCAATTGAAGTTGTCGCAATAGCTGCTTTTGCTTGAAAAGGTCTAGGATCAATTTTAATTTTTTTGGTGACTAATAGGCCAATTAAAATAATATCATCAGCATAATAAATGATATCTGTCATTCTAAATAAATTTTTTGCACTATCTCCAAGACCTGCAGATACTTTACTAGAACCTAACATGGTATTGATAGTAATAAAATCTGAAAATTCTCTAAAATAAACAATATTGGAAAATACGAGTGTTGTAATACCAATACTAATTGCAAGCATTGTAATATAAGATACTAAAGGACGTCTAATGTATAAAGCAATAGATAATAGGAAGATCGACGTGGCTAAAGGATTAATCCATAAAATAAAGGATTGAAAAGCATTTTCAATCGGTAAATCTAGATCATACATATAAGCAAAGCATGTTTTAAGCCATAAGAAGAAAACAAGAATTAAAAAGAATCCAATACGAGTATCACGCCATTTAGTGGCTGAATTCACAAAACATCTTCCTTTCTTTAAACAATAGATTTTATTTATTTTTGATTCATGATTTATAGACGATATCGAAGCTATTTTACAATTTTATTATGCCTCTGTCAATTTAGCCTGAGTAGACGTCATTCTTAAGTGGTCGAATAGATAAATATATGCTATGATGAGCAAAAAAAGGAGTCTATATTATGAATATCAAATTTAATGAATCATTGCCTCAATTGGTTTTATCTTCTAGAGGTTATCGTCATGTGCAAAATAAAATTCCTATATTACAAAAAGAAGATATTCAAGGATTTAAAGAATCACTCAATGGAGGATGGTATCTTTTATTAAATCAAGATAAGCACCAATTAGGTTACGGGTATCTTGCTAAGCAAAATCAAGGGATTGGTTGGTATGTACCAGAGGCGAGTTTAAAGACAGATTTATTACAATTAGTTACTGCTTTGTTAGAACAAGCTAAAGTAAGAAGATCATCTTTGTTTCATCAAGAATTAACCAATGCTTACCGTTTATTTAATGGAGCAGGAGATGGATTAGGTGGAGTTACAGTTGATTATTACAATCAGTATTTAGTTATTTCTTGGTATAATGAAGTTTTAGTAAGAAGCGCAGATATTTTTTATCAGGCACTTCAAACCGTTTATCCTGATATTCAAGGTATTTATGTAAAATATCGATTTAACCATCCTGATTTTCCAAATGTTTCAGAACATGCTTTTGGAAAAAAAGCACCTGAACCTTTACTGATTTTAGAAAATGGAGTCACGTATGCAACATATTTAAATGAGGGATGGATGACAGGAATTTTTCTAGATCAAAGAGAAGTGAGAAACTATTTATTAGAATCTTTAGCTGTTGGTAAAACAGTATTAAATACGTTTAGTTATACCGGAGCATTTTCTGTGGCAGCGGCAATGGGTGGTGCTGTTGAGACAGTTAATGTTGACGTTGCTAAACGTAGTTTAGCAAAAACTAAAGAGCAGTATGAAGTAAATCAACTCCCCTTTGATGCCAAACAATGTGTGATTATGAATGTATTTGAGTATTTTCGTTATGCTAAAAGAAAAGGCATTTTCTTTGATCTAATTATTCTAGATCCTCCCAGTTTTGCACGAACCAAAAAAGAGACATTTTCAGTTGTTAAAGACTATCCTAGACTTGTCTTTGAAGCTTCTCAGTTACTTAAAGAAGGTGGATCTTTAATTTGTTCGACAAATGCTGCAAATTTTCCATTAAAACAATTTAAAGAAAAAATCGCTTTAGGCTTTAAAGAAGCAAATCGAACAGCTATACTACACAATACATTTCGTTTGCCTGTAGATTTTACCGTATGTGATCATTGGCCTGAGAGTAATTATTTAAAAGTCCTTCATTATCAAATTCATTAATAATATTACTGGCATAATTAGATAAAATACCTTACAATAGTGAAGAATATAATTAAGTATAGGAGTGATATGATGGGTACCTTTCAAGTATTAGATCATCCATTAATTCAGCATAAGTTAACGATTATTCGAGATAAAAATTGTGGAACAAAAGTATTTAGAGAAGTAGTTGATGAGATTGCAATGCTTATGGCTTATGAAGTATCAAGAGATATGCCTTTAGAAGATGTAGAAATTGAAACACCACTTGTAACTTCTGTACAAAAACAACTGACAGGAAAAAAAGTAGCGATTGTTCCTATTTTACGTGCAGGCATTGGTATGGTTGATGGTATGTTAAGACTGATTCCTGCAGCAAAAGTAGGACATATTGGACTTTATAGAGACCATGATTCTTTAGAACCTGTAGAGTATTTTGTTAAATTACCCAGTGATATTGCAGAAAGACAACTATTTGTAGTAGATCCAATGTTGGCTACAGGAGGCTCTGCTATTATGGCAATTGATGCTTTGAAACGTCGTGGAGCGACGAGTATTAAATTTGTATGTCTTGTTGCTGCTCCAGAAGGTGTTGAGGCATTACAAAAAGCACATCCAGATGTTGATATTTACTGTGCAGGTCTTGATGAATGTTTAAATAAGGAAGGATATATTGTTCCTGGTTTAGGAGATGCTGGGGATCGATTATTTGGAACTAAATAATTAATGTTATTAGTGATAAAAAAGAGTTTTAGGATGATATAACGGTGAGGCTGGTTTAAATACGATAATATCGTGCTTAAGCCAGCTTATTTTATTGTCAATTATTTTTAAGAATGATATGTGTTGGAATATGAAGAGTGACACAAGTTCCTTGATTGATTTTAGAATCAATAGATAATGCCATATTTAATTTATCTGTTAATGTTTTAGCAAGATAAAGCCCCATGCCTGTTGCATGTTGACCTGGAATACGTCCATTATTGCCGGTAAATCCTCTTTCAAAAACTCTTGGAATATCTTCTTTTAAAATACCAATGCCAGAATCACAAATCTTTAATTGATATTCTTTTTGTTGTTGTGTTAAAGTAATATGAATTTCGCCTAATTCAGGAGTATATTTAATCGCATTACTTATGATTTGATTTAAAATAAATAATAACCATTTTTCATCGGTTAAGATTATTAAATCTGTATTTTGACATGACCATGTAATTTTTTTTTGTGTTAGAAATGGGTTCCAATAATTCATTAAATCTTGTCTGATATCTTTAAGAGGAATTTGTCTAATGATATAGTCTTGAGAAAAAGAATCAAGTCTTGCTGCGTATAAAACTTGATCTACATAATGTTCTAAACGATATATAGAGATTTGAAATTCTTGGGATAGAAAATCATCTAAATCTTGTTCAATAATTTCATAAATTAAAGATAACGAAGCTAGAGGAATTTTAATTTCATGTACCCATTGATCTATAAATAATTTATGTTCTTCAATTTGTTGTTTTAATTGATAGAATTCTTGACGATTTAACTCATTTTGTTCAATGAGATAATCGTAATAAAATTTTTGCTGTGGTGTTTGAGGTGTAATGTAGTTTAGTGAGGTTAGTGAGTGTGTCTTTTGGTGGGTAAGTAATTGTTTGCGCCACGATTTTTCTTTGATATAAGCTTGAATAAAGATTAGTGTTGAAAAGATCATAAATAAAATAAAAAAATAAAAGAAATCTCTAGAAAAAAAAGCTTCAGGTGTAGATAACCATCCTGCTAAAAAACCTATAAAAAATAATACATAGATTTTAATTATAGATTTATAGTGTTCTTTAAGAAGTGTTTTCCAGTTCATATGTATCGCTCCTAATTATTCAATAATATATCCTTGACCGATTTTAGTTTTGATAAAATCTGTAGGAACTTCTATTGAGTTTAATTTTTTTCTTAATCGATTAATATTTACCGTCAAAGTACTGTCATCAACAAATTGTGAATTATCCCAAAGAGTATCTAAAAGTGTGTCGCGTTTTACAATTTCTCCTGCATGGGTAATAAGTTGATAAAGTAATTGATACTCCGTTTTACTAAGTTCTACTGTATTATGAAAAAAAGAAACAGTACTGTTTTTTGTGTTTAGTACTACATTTTGATGTTTGAGAGTATCTTGATGGCTGCTTGTATAAGCATAGGTTCTTCGGAGCAGTGCATTAATTTTAGCAACTAAAAGATCTATAGAGAAGGGTTTATTAATAAAATCATCTCCTCCAAGATTCATAGCCATAATTTTATCCATATTTGTATCACGACTAGATATAAAAATAATAGGAACACTTGAAAATTCTCTAATTTTTTGACACCAATAAAAACCATCATATTCTGGTAAATTAATATCTAGTAAAATAAGATCAGGTTGATGTTTTAAAACGACTTGATCAATGTGTGTGAAATTTTCGGTAAGGATGATATTCCATTGCCATTTTTCAAGTGCTCTTTTTAATAATTGTGCAATAGAAGCATCATCTTCTATTATTAATATTGTATGATTCATATGATCAGCTCCTTATAAATTGAGTTTATTTATTATGGAAAGAAGGTTAAATATGTTATTAGAAATAGATCATGTTACGAAATATTTTATGTATGATTATTTGCATCCACCTGTACTACAAAATTTAAATTTTTCAGTTAAAAAGGGCGAGTTTGTTGCTATTATGGGATCTAGTGGTTCGGGGAAGAGTACTTTATTTTCTTTATTGTTGGGAGAAAGTTCGGTAAGTGAAGGGAGTATTCGTTTTGATGGTACTGATATTACAGAATATTCACATCGACAATGGGCCTATTTAAAACAAAAAAAATTAGGGAGTATTTATCAAGATTTCGCCTTATTTCCAACACTGACTGTTGAAGAAAATTTATGGATTCCTCAAGGACTTTATACAGAAAAACATCAAAATCTAGTAGAACATATTACATATTTTACAAAGAAATTTATGATTGATCATTTATTAGATCAGCCAGCTTACACATTATCTAAGG
>JASLFJ010000103.1 GCA_030150665.1 Enterococcaceae bacterium | reverse complement strand
AGCAATCTTAGCAATCAAGTTTGAAACATTTTGTGGTGTGAAGAATTCCCCGCCTGATTTGCCCGCATTGGCTGCATAATTACCGATTAAAAACTCATACGCATCACCAAAAAGATCAATCTGATCTTTATCATTAAAGCTGCCAAAACTTAGCCCAGCAACACCTTTAATAACGGCGGCTAAACGCTTGTTTTTATCATCTACAGTATTACCTAGGCGATTGCTTGTTGTGTCAAAGTCAGCAAATAGACCTTTAATATCATTCTCTGAGGGAAAACCGATCGCAGAATTTTCAATACTTTTAAAAATCTCAGCCAGATCTGTATTTAAACTATCATTTGTGTTCGCCTTTTTAGCGATATTCTCAAAAAGCTGGCTAGGATAAATAAAGTAACCCTTAGTTCTAATGGCATCTTCTTTAATCTCTTTAGAGATCATCTCATCCGCAATTTTTGCATAATTAATACTTTCATCACCCGCTTCAATATAAGCCGCGAAATTTTCACTCACAAAACGATAAAAAAGCGTTCCCAAAACATACTGCTTAAAGTCCCAGCCATCAACTGAACCTCTCACATCATTGGCTATTTTCCAAATAGCATTTTGTAATTCTTGGCGTTGTTGTTGACTTGTCATATAAAATATATCCTATTAGTAAATTTATATACTTCGAATGCTTTCTTAAACACATATGATAGCAAAATATCTATCTTATTTATTACTGAAATAGCAAAGCAATAATTAACCTATCTTATATTTTGCATCTTAGTTACGCTTAACTCTTCTCATTAAAATTAACTCATTGAAAATACCAGTTATCAAGTATTCTTTGACAACTAATATCGCCACTAACCATCTGTATTAAAAGTTATTTTTAACGTAATTAATAATATTTTTTAGAGCTGTCCAAAAATTCTGAGAGCTATTTTTCATTCATCCAAGCATCGTTATCCATGATCGATAAATGAATCTTTTCATTATCTTCAGTAGAATAAAATAATAATCTGATCGGTATTCATAACCCCCTCACAAAACTACTTATCTAACAATGCTTTTAACTGGTGAAACCTAACAAAATTACTATCATTATAATTTAATAGCTTTTCTCCAATCTTGAGGCTCGAATAAATCACGAATGCTAATACTACAACTACGACACTCACACTTCCAACATTAGCTGACACGTTATCGATTTCAAATAAGAAAGACAGTTTACCCATAAGTACATCTAAACTATTCAAAAATAGTAACAGTATTATGGAAATAACAGGAATGACCTTAAAGATATAATTGAAAGCATTTCTGCCAACATCTCCCCAGTAATAAGTTGAAAAAGTATTGTTTTTATCTTCCCCTTGATCGTTCATTACTTTTAATTGATGCTTAGAGGATCTATCCTCCATATTGTTTTCATCAGTATCATTGTTATCGTGAATACCAGCAACAAACTCTATTGCTCTTTTCCTATCTTCAGTTGCATTTTGATACGCAAATAATAATTTATGCTCTAAGCTAGTCAACTCTCCCGCATCAACTTCTTCTCCAAACATAATGTAATGTACATCTAATCCTTCTTCTTTAAGTTTTAGCAAATATTCTAACGATGGAACTCTCACTCCTCGTTCATAATTTGCTTGAGCTAAAACCTTAACTCCCCCTAATTTAGCAAAATCAGCTTGAGTTATTCCCAAGTCATTACGAACCTTTCTTAATCGTTCATTCAATTTCATATAAATCTCCTATTTTTTAACAAACTCATCTTGATATTCTTTTGAATATTGACATATCCATATGAATATAATACTTTTATGTATGTGAATACATTTATATCCGTTTAAATACATAATATAGGATTTCAATCATGTTGAATATAAAAAAAGCTACTGTATATGAAGAAACTCAAATTAAATGGCTCTGGAAGAAATTCTTAGTGCGAGGAAAATTTCATATTCTTGGTGGGCAACCAGGAACAGCAAAAACGACTATTGCTTTAGATATTGCAGCAAAAATCACCAATGGTGAACCCTTCCCGGATGGATCTACAGTGAATAAAATTGGTCATGTCGTTATTTGGTCAGATGAAGATGCCATCGAAGATGTATTAAAACCAAGACTTATTGCTGCAAATGCTAATCTCGATAGAGTTTTATTTATTGATTCCATAAACTTTGGTGATGATCAAAATAGGCCTATTGAACCTTCTAGTGACCTTAAACAACTCCATGATAGCTTTCCTGAGCTCCCAATTGATCTCATTATATTTGATCCCATTACTTCGCTAATAAAGGGCGATTCCAATAAACAAGTTGATGTACGAAACTCATTAAGGTGGGCTATAGAACTCGCTGAAGAAAAATCCTGCGCTATTTTAGGAATTACCCATTTTACAAAGGGAACGGCTGGAATATCTCCTGCTGAGAGAATAACAGGATCAGTAGCCTTCAGTGCACTACCTCGTATTGCATTAGCAACTTTAGTAATGCCAAATTCAGATCAAAAAATTCTTTGTATTGCTAAATCTAATTTAGGAATTGATAAAGGAGGATTTGAATTCACGATTGAACAAGTTGCTATCTCAAACAATATTACCGCTTCGAAGATCAAGTGGGGAATGGAATTAAAACAAAGTGCAGCTCAAATAATTAACGACCTTAACTTTAGAGAAGATCAACGTATCAATCACAATGCGGTTGATACTTTAAGAGATTTACTAAAACAAGGATCAATGGCAAGTCATTTAATAAAACAAATAATGAAAAAAAATGGGTTCTCTGAAAAACAAACCCGTACAGCAAAAGATAATCTGAAAATAATTGTCGAGCGCAAAGGCAATCAAACGTTCTGGAAACTCTTATCTACCGAATAAATACAGGAGAATCTATCATGGATAAATCACTAAACAACCAAATCACTCACGATATTTCTGAAATTAAAGAATTACTGAACCAATTACTTTCAACAAAAGAAAATAATAATGAACTTATGACTATTAAAGATGTAGCTAAAGAAATTGGCTTCAATCCTGATTGGATTTACAAACAAATATCAAAAAATCTGTTCCCAAAACCTAAGAAAATAGGTAGGTCAAGTAGATGGCTTAGACAAGATATTATTGAATGGAAAAAAGAATTACTCTAATAGTACCTTTCACTCCACTCTTTACTTTCATTATTTTATCCCAATGAAATTTTAGGCCTAATTTCATTGTTTTATTTAAAGCGGTAGCTTTACCCTTCGGGAGAACAAGGTGCTTTTGCGGTACGAATGTACGGACAAAAGCCTAGCTTGCGGTAAATCTAATCTTTGTAATATCACTTTAAAGCAAAGATAAAAATTAAAATCCTGTATTTCCCCCTCTAATCCTTCGGAAATGTTCGGAAATACAATCGGAAATGTTCGGAAATCTTCGGAAATACAATCGGAAATGTTCGGAAATCTTCGGAAATATATAAAAAAAACAATAAGAGGCATATATAAATATGTAATTTCCCATCGAATTTCACCCGTAAATCCCCAAAAAAAACGGAAATCTTCGGAAATACAATCGGAAATCTTCGGAAATGTTCGGAAATACAATCGGAAATGTTCGGAAATCTTCGGAAATCTTCGGAAATACAATCGGAAATATCGATATATCGTCATTACATATATTGCAGTACTTACACAACATCAAAATAAATTTACTGCCTAATATACATGCCAAATTTGTAAAAGCATTATCTATAGGTAAAGAACCTGTAATTAAAGAGTCATCTTGTTACATACACCATACTCAACCATTCAAAAGCGTTTATTAAATCCATATCTTCAACAAAGTATTCGCTTTGACTCAAAGCACTTTTTGCAAAACTAGCACTATCTTCTATCACGATGATTTCCTGCTCTTCCTCATCCTCATTATCGTTATATCCATATTCTTCATCATCTTCATCGTATTTATAGGAGTTATCAAAAATATTTTGATCATCATACGATTTTGCATAAGTGGCTACCATTAAGCTGAATAGAGAAACTAAGCCATAACGTCGCTTAAATGCCGATAAAATCCTAGACCTATAAACATCTTGTCCTTCCGTAAAATAAAGATCTGCAACTGTAGAACGACATTCTAAAAGAAGTCTCTCTATCTCTGCTTTATCCCAACCTTCTGATAAAATGGTATCTTCCATATAAAAATCATAAATTGTTTCCTCCGGGATTTGTAATACCTTACATATATCTTCGTAGTTACAACCTTTAAGATCCTCAGTTCTTAACTCACTTTGCGACCAACTTTCCTCTTCAGCATACTCTGTAAATTCACGATAGAAATCGACTAAAGCCATTGCCAATAAATAAGCTTCATGCTGATTCTCCTGCATATAAGTATTCAACACCTTATGAGAACAGACGGTTTCCCACATAAGCTCATACCAATACATCTCTAAATCAGAATTCCAAATAGTGTGTTTATCAAAAAAAGGGGCTAATTCTGAAAATTGCATTTTATTCTCCTTCATAAAAGCTAGCTATATAGTTATGTTCAATACCTCACAATATTTAACATAATATTTTTCATCTTGGTAGCTTTATCATAAATTTTCTCAAAGAATAAAACAGTTCGACATTGATAAAAATATGAATACATAGTTTAATAAGTAGGCTTTTATTG
>JASLFJ010000083.1 GCA_030150665.1 Enterococcaceae bacterium | reverse complement strand
ACCCAATTCAATTTCTTTTTGATAATGATCTATAAAATCAACAGAAAATAGTGAATTAAAGTATGTTAAATCAATCCCTTCAACACATCTTAACCCTAAAAAAATAAATTCTTCTTGTATGCTTTGATCCAACATACATTCGGCTTCAACCCATGAAAACTCCTGTTCATAGACTGCTTTTATATAATGATGAATCGGCCGATGATTAGTATAGCGCATCTGCTTAATAAATCCACTAGCTCCTGCACCAATGCCATAATACCGTTCTTGGCGCCAATAGCCTAAATTATGACAACTTTCATAACCTTCCTTCGCATAATTACTAATCTCATAGCGCTTAAGTCCTGATGATTCTAATAAATCATGGGTCATCTCACTGAGCGTGTAATCAATCTCATCCCCTGGCAACTTCAGTGTATTCCGTCTTACTTGTTGAAAAAAACGAGTATGCGGTTCTAAAATCAGCTGATAAACCGAATAATGTGGCAGCTGATACGATAAAACTTCTGTTAATGTTTCTTCATGCATTTTTAACGTTTGTCCTGGAAGACCATACATTAAATCGATACTGATATTATCAATACCTACCTTTTGAATCATCTGAAGGGTGGTACGTACATCTTTTTTGGAATGAGTTCTACCGATTTTTTTTAATAAATGATCATTTAATGTTTGCACCCCTAATGAGATTCTATTGCCGCCAACTGCATAAAACGCAGCAATCTGCGCTTCACTGACCCCATCAGGATTCACTTCCATCGTCCACTCAACGTCTCTTGCTACTGGATAGTAAGTAAGTACAGCCTCCCATATCTTATTCAGTTGCTGAACAGATAAGGTAGTCGGCGTGCCACCCCCAATATAAATAGAGGTTAAAGGCTTTGTAGGTGGATATCTCTTTGCATATAACTTAAGTTCGAAACAAAGGGCTTCAATATAATCATCAACGGGTTGTCCTTGAAGAAGTACTTTTGTAAAGTCACAGTAGTGACATAACTTAGCACAAAACGGAATATGAATATATAAACGGTGCAGTTCATCAGCCATCATAATTGCGCCTCTAAGTTTTGATTTGTATCAAAAAACTTCCGAGCTGCTACTTCATCACGCCTTAACTGATCAATGAGTGCTTCTTTTGAAGGAAATTTAATCTCATCCCGGGCATAATAAAGCCAGTAGACATCCATATGTTCTCCGTAGATCATCTTTTGAAAATCAAAAATATGCACTTCAACCGTTTTTTCTCGGTGTGATCCAAAGGTAATATTGTAACCAATAGAGGCCATCCCAATATGATACGCATCACATAGGTTCACCATGACCCAATAAACGCCCACTTTAGGCAGTCTGATATCAGGAGCAATGAGTAGATTTGCGGTAGGATATCCTAAGGTTCTGCCTCTTCCTTCACCGTGAACGACAATGCCTGTTGTTTTATAGTACCTGCCTAAAGATCGTGTGACATCTGCCATATCCCCTTCAGAAAGTGCCTTGCGAATACGTGTTGAGCTAATTTTTTCATTATCATCCATGAAAGGGGCCACTGTATGCACACTAAATCTACCACGTGCATCTTCTGCTAATGTTTTAGGAGAAGTGGTTCCAGGAGGGCCATAAGTATAATCAAAACCAACAACAACATCGACTGCCTTTAATCCTACAATATACTGATCTACAAACTGTTCACGGGATAGTTTTGAAAATTCATACGTAAATGGCACGATATATAAAATATCCACCCCAAAGCGTTCAAAGAGTTCTATTTTTTGTTGATGATCCGTTAAATACGTCATTGTCTCTTGATTTAGTGGCTGAAACACAACCGATGGATGATGGTCAAACGTCATCACACAAAGAGGTAACTGTTTTGCTCTAGCAATATGTTTTGCTTGTTTAAGCACTGCTTGGTGTCCTAAATGAAGCCCGTCAAAAAATCCAAGAGCTAAAACACAAGCGTCTTGCTGATGAGGGGGATGGGTTAATGTTATTATTTTCATAATCGTACTCCTTTATATCTGATTATTGATCATTTTCACTAAAAAGGCATCTTCTTGCCCTAAACGATGTTCATAAAGGGCTACGGCTTGATCTTGATACAACGCAAGAAATGGGGTCTCTTTTGGAGGTGAGAACCGTTTAAAAAAGGAAGTACCTTGTCTTAATACGTTCCACATCTCTTCTGTTAATCTCACGTGTGGGATATGGGCAAATGCTGAAGATATAGGGCGTAAAAATAGATGTGTCGCCTGCATTTTCTGCAAATCTTCAATTTGATCAAGCGTCCAACTCTCCTTTGCAGAAAATCCATCACTACTCAAACGAATCAAGGAGCCTAAGTGGGCCGGATAGCCTAAATCTTTGCCAATATCCACCGCAAGCGTTCGAATATAGGTCCCCTTACTGCACGCAACATAAATATTAAACGAAGCCTGATTATGATCTTTGTCATAGATAAGAGGTGAGGTTTGTTTTAACTGATGAATCGTAATCTCTCGTCTAGGTCGTGTAACAGAGGCTCCAGCACGTGCATATTCATAGAGTTTTTTCCCTTGAACCTTGACTGCAGAATACATAGGAGGTATTTGAGTTTGTACTCCGTGTCGTAATTGTAAAACGCGGTCAAGCTGTTCTTTAGGAATTTCTTGAACACTACTTGAATCAATCACTGCCCCCGAAGCATCTTCAGTCTCTGTTGCGGCACCTAATACGACGGTGCCTAAATACTCTTTTTCTTGTTCTGGTAAATAATTCAAACACTTAGTAGCTCTGTTAACACCTACAACAAGCACTCCTGGAACATCAGGATCAAGGGTTCCTGAATGTCCTATTTTTTTAGTTTTCAGTATCCTACGTAGTCTTAAAACAACATCATGACTCGTCATTCCCTTAGGTTTCCATACACAAATAAATCCATCCATCACTACTTCCTCATTTCTTTATCTTTTTCTTTAGTGTATCAAATCTAATGAATAGCTGTCTATGTTATCACTACATCTTAAAATCTGTTATACTAAACCAAAGAGATAAAGGAGGTTATATAGTATGACACAACTATTTTTTGGTACGTATACAAAAAGAGCAAGTCAAGGCATTTATGTAGCAAACATTCAAGATACTAGCCCACTCATTGAGGAGCTACGTTTAGCACTTTCCATTAACCAACCTACGTATTTAGCGAAAGGTCCTAACAATACACTGCTTTCCATCTGTCAAGAAGAGGACCTAGGAGGCATCGCATTATGTATGAAACAAGATGCGTGGCAAATCACAAGTAAAGCGCTCTTAAAAAGTCCACCCCCTTGTTTTGTAGGATACGATCCAAAGCAAAATATCATCTACACTACCAACTATCATACCGGAGTCATCGCACGCTATCAGATAAAAGATCACACGTTACAGTTACAAGATACGTTAATCATTGAAGGATCTAGCACACATCCTGTACAAACGCAGTCTCGTCCGCATTTTATGATCCCTGTTCCCAATCGTCCTTATTATTTAGTTTGTGATTTAGGAAGTGATCAATTGCATCTTCTTTCTGCAGGTAACGATAGGTTACAACACATCACCTCATTTTCTGCACCTAAAGGATCGGGTCCTAGACATGCAGTATGGCATCCAACACAACCTATCCTTTACGTGTTAAGTGAGCTGAGTAATGATTTACTAATCTATTTATGGGATGAATCTCATCATACCTTATCACTCACCGAGACTATCACCTTATTTAATCCCCC
>JASLFJ010000054.1 GCA_030150665.1 Enterococcaceae bacterium | reverse complement strand
GGGATACTAGAGGTGGGGCAGCTTTATCTATCCGCTCAGTTACAGGAAAACCTATTAAATTTGTTGGATCTGGTGAAAAACTGACTGATATTGAAGTGTTCCATCCTGATCGTATGGCAAGTCGTATTTTAGGTATGGGAGATATGCTAACGCTTATTGAAAAAGCGCAAAAAGAATACGATGAGAAAAAAGCAGAAGAACTTGCTCAAAAAATGAAAGAAAATACTTTTAACTTTAATGACTTTATTGAGCAATTAGATCAAGTGATGAGTATGGGTTCATTTGATGAGTTAATTAAGATGATTCCAGGTATGAATGATCTTCCAGGTATCGATCAATTAAATATTGATCAAAAAGAGATTGATCGTAAAAAAGCAATTATTTACTCTATGACACCTGAAGAAAGAGAAAATCCTGATATTTTAAATCCAAGCAGAAGACGCCGTATTGCTGCAGGATCTGGAAATAGTGTGGTTGAAGTTAATCGAATGATTAAACAGTTTAATGAATCTCGAAAAATGATGCAGCAAATGACAAAAGGAAATATGCCTCCTGGAATGGAACAATTTTTAGGAAAAGGGATGAAGGGTAAGTTAGGTAAACTGGCCATGAATCAAATGATGAAAAAAAATAAAAAAATGAAAAAGAAAAAAATGAAGAAAAAGAAAAAATAGTTCATGATACATCAATATTACAAGATATACGACCATATAAAAAAAATACTGTAAAGGACAACTACTTAACATTTTTTTAAAAAATGCTAGCATTTTTTAATTAAAGATGCTATGATAAATGAGTAAAAAATATATAAATGATCATTTAAGATTATTAGGAGGATTATTTCATGCGCGTAAATATTATTTTAGAATGTACAGAATGTAAAGAACGTAATTATTTAACAAGTAAAAATAAAAGAAATCAACCCGAGCGTTTAGAAAAGAAAAAATATTGTCCAAAACAAAGAAAAGTAACACTACACCGTGAAACAAAATAATTGTTTATGACTGTAGTATTATTAATGAATTAACTAGAATCCTTTAGTGTTTGGATTCTAGTTTTTTTATAAAAAATAATTTAATGAAAGGAATGTTGTTTAATGTGTACTTCTTTAATTTATGAAACTTTAGATAAAACACAATTTTTAGCAAGAACAATGGACTTTGCATTTGAATTAGAAGCAAATCCTGTCTATATTCCTAAAGGATATGTATTTACAAGTGATGTAGGACCACATGTTACTTTTGAAGCAAAATATGCTTTTATTGGTGCAGGACGCAAGCTTCATGAATATTTCTTTGCAGATGGTCTGAATGAAGCAGGACTTGCAATGTGCTCATTATACTTTAGAGATTATGCGGTTTATAGTGAAAAAGAGGTTGCTGATAAAGTAAATATTGCACCTCATGAACTTATTTCTTGGGTATTAGGAAATATTGATTCTGTAGCAACCATGAAACAACGCATTGCAGATATTAATGTTGTTGCAATTGAAAATAGTTTACTCCAAGTAGTTGTCCCCCTTCACTGGATTATTTCAGATAAAACAGGTGCTTCTATTATTTTAGAAATCACAAAAACAGGAGTTCATATTTATGATAACCAAGTTCGTGTTATGGCTAATACTCCTGAATATCCATGGCATTTAGCGAACTTAAATCATTATTCATTTTTAAATAATACAGTGAAACCAGCTAGTCATTTTTATAAATTCAAACCTCAAGAAGGCGAACTAGGTAATGGTTCTATGGGAATGCCTGGAGACTACACTTCGGAATCACGCTTTATTAGAACTGTATTTCATGCAGAATTTACTAAACCTGTTGAAACAGCAGAAGAAGGAGTCAATAGTTTAATGCATATTCTATCTTCTGTAAATATTCCATATGGGGTTAAATTAAAAGTAGATAATACTGTTGATTACACTCAATATACATCTGTTATGGATACAACTCATTTAGATTATTACATGGCTACTTATCAAGATACATATCCTGCAAAAGTTTCTTTAAATGAGTCATTACTTAATCATAATGAGCCTATTGTTTTTGAAGCAAGCAGAAAACAACAATTTAATGTGTTAGTTCCTTAAATACAGGTATTTATGTGATAAACAAATAAGCTAGAAACAATATGTTGTTCCTAGCTTATTTTTTACGATAATAAATAGATGGGAGATTAATTTATGACAAAGAAACAATGGCAACATGTTTCTTGGGGTACATATACATTTTTAATTTTACAAATTGGTGTATTTTTAGCTATGACATTTGCTGGATTAAAGCAATCTATGGGACTTTCTGGATCTGAAAATCCTTATATTTTAATGCAGTTCGGTGCTATCTCTGTAAATAGTATTGTATATGCACATCAATGGTGGCGATTTATTACCCCAATTTTTGTTCATATCGGCTTAACCCATATTATCATTAATTCGGTTACTTTATACTATATTGGTCGTTATGTAGAAGCCTATTTAGGACATGCTCGATTTATCATTATTTATTTATTAAGTGGTATTATGGGTAATATTTTAAGTGTAAGTTTTGCATCAACAGCTTCTTTATCAGCAGGGGCTAGTACTTCTTTATTTGGACTTTTTGCAGCTATCTTTGTATTAGGCAATAAAGCACCTTATATTGCTGATTTAAAAGTAATGTCACAGTCAATGGGCTTATTTATTGTGATGAATTTAATTTTTAATATATTTATGCCAACGATTGATATTTTAGGACATTTTGGTGGAGTTATTGGGGGTATTTTAAGTATATTTATTGTTTCAAAAACAACATGGCCTAATTTTTCTAAACGATCACAAGTATTAGCCTTAATCAGTTATGTGATCATCTGTGCTGGTTGTTTATTTTACATATTCTTTTAAAGGAGTAGATAATGATAAATCAACCGTTACAAACATTATATGACGTACAACAATTATTAAAACAATTTGGTATTTTTGTTTATGTCGGATCTCGTATTGGTGATATTGACATGATGAAAATAGAGTTACAAAGTTTATATAAAGCAAATTTAATTTCAAAACAAATATTTTACCAAGCTAATTTAGTATTAAGAAGAGAGTATGAATTTGAGCAACAACGAAATTTAAATCATAAAAAATATTAAGCTAATGTTAAAGATAAGGAGGTTGGAATCATGGCATTTTTTATCAATATGTTTTTAGTCATGTTATTATTATTTGTCATTTTTTGGTTATATCGTTTTTATATGATGCGTATGGCTAAAAAATATGCACGTGTTATTTCCCCTGAAAATTTTCGTGTAAATATGAGAAAGGCACAAGTTGTTGATGTTCGTGAAAAAGACTATTTTGATGCAGAACATATTTTAGGTGCTAGAAATTTTCCGTATTCTATGATGAAACAAAATATGTATGCTTTAAGAAAAGATCAACCTATTTATTTATATGATCAAAGTAATAATGGTGTAGCAATTCGGAGTGCTCGATTTTTATATAAAAAAGGATATCAAGATATTTATATTTTAAATGGTGGTTTTGATGCTTGGACTGGAAAAACAAAAAAGAAACGTCCTTAAATAACTTAAGACGTTTCTTTTTTTATTCAGTAATTTAAAAATATATCACATCAATACTTAATTAATAAGAACGCGCATAATTTTTACGTGCAGCACGTTTTTGATGTTCTTTAAGTTTATTTTCTTTTTCTTCAATGGGTTCGATCACATTTTTTTTTAAAGTATACGCTGTTAATGCTACTGAACACACAGCTACAGTTGCTCCTGTTAATGCTCCAACAACAAATTTTTTCATAATCAACACTTCCTTTATTTATATATACTTTATTATGAACCAGTTTATCTAAAAAATCCAGTAATAAGCTAAAAAGGATATAATTAGGAAGAACTTGCTTTATTTTCATTTATTTTTTTATATGGTACAATAAATTGAAATTAATAATATTAAAGAGGTTGAAATTGTTGTGAACAAACCTAAAGTTATTGCGATTGTAGGACCTACTGCTGTAGGAAAAACAGCACTCAGTATCGAGTTGGGGCTATCTTTACATACAGAATTAATTAGTGCTGACTCATTACAAGTATATAAAAAATTAGATATTGGTACTGCTAAAGCTTCTTTAGAAGAACAAAAACAAATCAAACATCATCTTATTGATATTAAAGAAATTAAAGAATCTTATGATGCAGCTCAATTTCAAACTTCAGCTAGAATGATTATCAAACAATTAGAAAAACATCAACAAATACCTATTGTTGTTGGGGGCACCGGATTATATTTAAATGCTTTATTTTATGATATGCCTTTAGGAGGAACCATTGATGAGATAAAATTAGCCACTTATCGTCAAA
>JASLFJ010000053.1 GCA_030150665.1 Enterococcaceae bacterium | reverse complement strand
AGTAGCAATAGGCCAACCATCATAGGAAAAAGCCACTGGTGTTAATGCAGCAATCCATCCCCAACCTACAGAAGATACAGGAACCTTCTCAACTTGTGCAGGAATATCTGGAATATCTTTAGACCAAAAGAAACCGATTAATCCAATTCCTAATAGTGGAATTAACTTAATTACTGTAGTAATATTTTGAAAAACTCCACCAAATCGATATGAAATAATATTGATAATATAAATAGCTAGTAAATATCCTGCACCAATTAGTACCTGATTTTCTAATGTACTATCAATATTCAATAAACTACATGTATAAATACCTGCAGCCCATGATACAATAGCGGTTATCGTAGGATAATATAGAAAAGTTTGAAACCAGCCAAAACCACTTGCTAATACAGGAGAAATAAAATCTTCAAAATATGCAACAAGTCCACCACTTTTATTAGTTCTAGTCGCAAATTCAGTCATTGAAACACTACCAAAAATAATACTAAAGGCACCAATACATAATACCAATACTCCTAGTGCAACATTACCCCCAGTAAATGTTAAAATATTATCTGCTTTAAAGAAAATCCCAGAACCAATACATATACCAACAATCATTGCTATAGCTGTAAAAACACCATGATGACGCTGATTATCATCATGTTCTTTCATACATAAATCCCTCCTTATATATAATATATAATAAATAACAAGTAGTTAATGGCTAATTAGCATAACATCAGATATGAACTATCCTTCAATGTGACGATTTGCATTTAACTCATATATTTTGCCAGTTCTTAAATATACAATCCATTCACAAATGTTAGTTACATAGTCTCCTATACGCTCTAAAAATCCTGCAACTTGTAAATAATCTGTACCTACAATTACAGTTTCTGGGTCTGTTTGCATAGAATGAATTGATAACTCATAAATATCTTGAAAATATTTGTTAACTTGCTCATCATTTTTAGCAATTTCTTTAGCCCATCTAACATCTTCCTTAACATAGGCTTCTAATACATCTTTAACCATTTGTGTTACAAAATTTGCCATTTCTGAAATATTCTTTTCTATTTCTAAATTACGTTTATTACCTTTTACTCGAATCGTTGCCTTTGCAATCGATACAGCATGATCTCCCATACGTTCTAAATCAGAACTAGCTTTCATCACTGTAACAATCATGCGTAAATCTGTTGTAACAGGTTGTTGTAATGCAATCATTTCAAAACTTTTTTTATCTAAATTAAGTTCCATAATATTAACTTCATTATCTGCTTCAATAACTTCTTTAGCTAAATTTTTATCATGTTCAATAAATGACCGTGTTGCTTTTTCTATAGAATTGCTTACAATATTTCCCATAGTTGAAAATTGATCATGTAAATTTTTTAAATCTTCCTCAAATTGTGTACGTAACATAATTACCCTCCTCTATCTATATACTAATACTATATAAATACATCAAAAAATAATATTATCCAAATTTACCAGTAATATATTCTTCTGTCTCAACTTTTGATGGATTTAAAAAGATATGTTTCGTTTTATCATATTCAATTAAATTACCATTTAAAAAAAATGCTGTTCGATCTGAAATTCTTGATGCTTGTTGTAGATTATGTGTCACCATAATCATTGTATATTTATCTTTTAAATCATATAACATTGTTTCGATTTTTCCACTAGATACAGGATCTAGTGCACTCGTTGGTTCATCGAGTAAAATAACATCAGGACTTACAGCAAGTACTCTGGCAATACATACTCTTTGTTGTTGGCCTCCAGATAAAGATAATGCACTTTTATGCAGTTTATCCTTAACATCATCCCAAACAGCCGCTGCTTTTAGACTTTCTTCTACAACATAATCTAACTTTGCTTTATCTTTTTCTCCAGTTAATTTAAGACCATAAATTACATTTTCGTATACAGAAAAAGGAAATGGATTAGGCTGTTGAAATACCATTCCTATCTTTTTTCTAAGTTCAACAGTATCCGTTTGTGGGCTATATATATCTTGCTGTTCAAAATAAACATTACCGGTAATGGTTACATTCGGTATTAAATCATTCATTCGATTTAACGATCTTAAATAAGTTGATTTACCACAACCTGAAGGTCCTATTAGCGCTGTAATTTCTCCTTCATAAAACTTCATACTAATCCCTTTTAATGCTTCATGTGCACCGTAGTATAAATGTAAATCATTCGATTCAATAATTGTCATAAGTTTATGATCCTCACTTTTTATCCAAAATGTCCTGATACATAATCTTCTGTTGCCTGAATTTTAGGACGTGTAAACACTTTTCTTGTTACATCATACTCCAATACATTACCTAA
Organism: Enterococcaceae bacterium; assembly: GCA_030150665.1. GTDB lineage: Bacteria > Bacillota > Bacilli > Lactobacillales > Catellicoccaceae > JASLFJ01. The sequence continues at coordinate 1,984 of JASLFJ010000053.1, read as the reverse complement.
ATAAAAGAATGCTGTGTAATCACTAATACGTGCTGCTTGTTGCATATTATGTGTCACAATAGCAATTGTATATTTTTCTTTTAAATTAACGAGTGTTTCCTCTACCTTAATTGTAGAAATAGGATCTAAAGCACTAGCTGGCTCATCAAGTAATAAAATATCAGGTTTCATTGCAATAGCTCTTGCAATACATAATCTCTGTGCTTGTCCACCTGATAAAGCTAAGGCACTTTTATGCAGTTGATCTTTGACTTGATCCCACAAAGCTGCTTGTTTTAAACTTTCTTCTACAATTTCATCTAATTTTTCTTTATCCTTCAAACCATGTTGTTTTAGTGCAAAAGTAATATTTTCATAAATGGATTTACTAAAAGGATTAGGTCTTTGAAATACCATGCCAATATGTTTACGCATATTATAAACATCAATATCATTAGAATTAATATCTAATCCTTTATAAAATATTTTTCCTGTAACACGTGTTCCTGCAATTTCATCATTCATTCGATTTAATGATCTTAGATAAGTTGATTTACCACACCCTGAAGGCCCTATTAAAGATGTTATTTTATTTTTTTCTAAAGCTAAACTTACACCTTTAATAGCCTCATTAGTTCCATACCAAACATGAATATCCTCTGTTTTTAGTGCAATATCTTTTCCTTCTTTTTCTAAATCCAAAATATATCGATCATTAAGATTATACTCTTTCATGAGTAATATACCCCTATTCTTATCAACTTATTAATTTATATATTATGCAGATGTCATTTTTTTATGTAATTTTTTACCTAAAAATCTTGCTAGAAAATTAAACAATAGTACTGCAATAATTAATACTGCTGAAGCACCTGCAGAAACTTTAGCACCATCTGGCATCGTTCCTTCACTATTTATCTTCCATATATGAACTGCTAATGTTTCTGCTTGACGCGTCACATTTAATGGACTAGATATGCTAAATGGATTCCAATTTGAAAAATCAATCGCTGGGGCACTTTGTCCAGCAGTATAAATTAATGCAGCAGCTTCACCAAAAATACGCCCAGCACCTAAGATAATTCCTGTTAAAATACCCGGAAGCGCTTCAGGAACTACTACTTTAGTAACCGTTTCCCACCGAGACAGACCTAATGCTAAACCTGCTTCTCTTTGAGTAAAATGTATTGCTTTTAAAGATTCTTCTACATTACGTGTAAGTAAAGGTAGATTAAAAAATGTTAAAGCTAAAGCACCCGATAAAATTGAAAAGCCAAATCCTGCTTGAACAACAAATACTAAAAAGCCAAACAAACCAACAACAACAGAAGGTAATGAACTTAAAATTTCAATTGAAGTACGAATAAGACCAGTTACCCAGTTTTTAGGGGCATATTCAGATAAATAAATCCCAGCCCCTAATGAAATAGGAATACTAAAAATCATTGTAATCAATAATAAATAGAAAGAATTAAATAATTGAATTCCTATCCCGCCACCTTCTTGAAATGTTTTAGAACGCTCGGTTAAGAATTTCCATGATATATTTGGCACTCCGCGAACTAAAATATAGCCTAAAAGACTTATTAAAATCAAAGTAATAAATACTGCTATTCCATAAAGCACACCAATAGCTATTTTATTTGTTTTTTTCGCAGACATTATTTCATTGCTCCTTTTTTACCGATTATTCGAATAATAATATTAAAAATTAATGACATTAAAAGTAAAATAAGAGCAAGCGACCATAATACATTATTTTGTAATGTTCCCATAACTGTATTTCCCATACCCATAGTTAAAACACTAGTTAACGTTGCTGCAGGTGTTGTCAAGCTACTAGGCATTTGCGCAGCATTCCCAATTACCATTTGAATCGCAAGGGCTTCACCAAATGCTCGAGCCATACCAAAAACTACTGCTGTAAATATACCAGGAAGTGCTGCCCTTAATACTACCTTATAAATAGTCTGCCACTGAGTAGCACCTAATGCTAAAGATGCTT
>JASLFJ010000157.1 GCA_030150665.1 Enterococcaceae bacterium | reverse complement strand
ACGCCCGATGCCACCTTAGCGGTTGCCGATAAGGAGATGCCGGGCTTTGGCGAGCAGATGCGTCAAGTGAGTCTCTACTTTGTCCCAACGGCGATTCTCTCACGACAAGTAGGGGTGATTCGTAAAGAGAGCCTTATTGTTAATCTTCCAGGACGCCCAAGAGCCATTGAAGAGACACTTGCCGGCGTTAAAGATAGCGATGGTAAAACAGTGGTCAATGGAATCTTCTCCGCAATTCCATATTGCCTAGATCTTATTGGTGCCGGATATATCGAAGTTAATGAAGCGGTGACTACCGCCTTTAGACCGAAGAAGAAGTAGAGCGTAAGGGTGGTATCGGTTTTATCAGTAATTATTAACAAGAGTTTTCTATGGAAATAATTAACTCTTCAAAATAAGAAAAACCCCAATGGACTATTGGGGTTTTTCGTATGAGAGTTTATACTTCAAACAAAGTGGTTTTTAATCATAATATTTAGGTGCTTTGCGGAAGCTATCCCATGTGTCAGGATCATGGCCTGTGACTACTAGTGCTTCCGTTTGTTGAGCAATAAAGCGTAGTTTAGCTACAGAACGAGCAGATTCTATTGCTGATGTTAAGAAGCCAGGTAATACTTTATCATCCCAATGCTCTGTGGTATAAGCTGCATCGATCGCAAGTAGTATAGATCCTTGATTGGGTAAAGTTATAAGAAAACTACAATGACCTGGCGAATGACCAGGGGTTGGGATCATAATAATAGAGCCATCACCATAAAGATCAAATTGGTCATCATTTTCTAAAGAGAGGAAATGCCATTTCAGGTTTGGTTGATCAAAATCTTTTTTTATGTACCCACCAGAAGCAAACCAATCAGCACTATAGGCATATTCATACTCCTTTCGTTGCACTACATGGGTCGCATTTGGAAAGCGACCGATAGCGCCTGTATGATCAAGATGGAGATGACTTTGTAAAACGAATTTAATAGATTCGGGATCAATACCTAATGCTTGTACAGCATTATAACACCCTTCTTCTTCGGTCATGACTGGCCAATAGACATCTGTTATTCCTCCCCAGTGTGCTTTGGGATCAGTAGCACATTCTACTGAAGTTCCTCCATCAATAATTACATTGCCTTTAGGATGAGTAATTAAGAACCAGGGAATTGGAATTTCATAAGGGTTAGGATCTGCATTCATTTTGATATTATTTTCTTTACACTTAATGGTGCCTGTTTGAAGCATATATAATTTAATTTTATTATCATTCATGAGATAACCTCCTTTGGATCATCAAGTAGTAGATTGTAATTTTGCTAACATCTTTTTTATTGTTAAATTTTTGGAGATCTACTTTTAAGTTCTAGTTTTGTAAAAGCTCTATTTTTCCATGCCATGCAGCGCTATAAATTCGAAAAATATCATTTTCAGTTAAGTTTTTAGGTGTACGTACTAGAAGGCGTTGTTGCTTAATAGCATCTGTAGCTAAATTAGTGAGATGTCGTTGTTCGATTTCATAAAATTGCAGAGAGCTTGGAATATTAATTGACTGTAGAAGGGACTGAATAGCTAAAACTGTCATCCTAGCTGCTTCGTTAACAGACTTTCCTGTTAGTGTTAAATTCATTTTTTCCCCTATTTTTGCCAGCCTACTTTCAGCGGAGACTTCGATCTCAGTAAGAACATAAGGTAGAAGTAATGCGTTAGATTCTCCATGGCTAATATGAAACTGACCACCTAGAGGATAGGCAAGAGCATGAACTGCTCCTGCTCCAGCATTAAAAAATGCAATGCCAGCTAAATAACTTCCATAACTCATTTGAGTGCGAGCCTGTTGATCTTCACCATTTTTGTAGGCGTTAAATAAAGACTGATTAATAAGTTCAATAGCATTTAACGCTAGTTGATCAGTAATTGGATCGGCATTAATTGAGAGATAAGCTTCTATTGCATGTGTTAGTGCATCAACTCCTGTCGCTGCTGTTACTCGAGGAGGTACGGTTACTGTCAGAGAAGGGTCTAATAAAGCAACGTCAGCGAGCAGATGATCGCTTACAATAACATCCTTGCTATGGGCAAGGGAGAGTACAGCAAGATTTGTCACTTCAGAACCAGTGCCTGATGTTGTTGGGATCATAATTTTAGGCAATCCCTTGTGTGTGGGTTTAAGGTCACCTGTTAAGTTTAGGTAACGAGAAACTTCTCCTTCATGGGTTGCTAGTGTTGCTGCTATTTTAGCCAGGTCTAGTGCGCTACCACCTCCTATGCCGATTACAAGGTCAGCGTTTTGGTTACGCGTATAGTTAACAATACGTTCACCTAAAGCAAGTGAGGGTTCGGGGTCTATCTCGGTAAATAATGAGAGTTGGTAAGACTTAAGAGAGTCAGTAACTTGAGTTATTAAGCCGGAAGATACTAAAAAAGGATCAGCTACAATCAATATATTACGGACATTCATAGGCTCAATAATAGTGTTAAGAGACTTTGCCACTTCCCATCCATGATAGGTCTTAGGAATAAGAGTTGTTTGTTTAATCATGATCTATTCTCCTTG